>JAAYYM010000739.1 GCA_012515365.1 Clostridia bacterium | reverse complement strand
TGCTCTTGTCATAGATAATGAAGTATCGTTATCAGAAATTGGTATCGGAGTTTCATTTGACGCGAATAACACAACTATTGAAGATAACTTTGTTCATGATAATGAACTAGGTCTTCTTGAAGAATACAATTGGGGTTATGGCCCAACTGGCACAGTTGCTCTTCATAATCAAGTTGTAGATAATATTGAACAAGCATTGACGGAAAGTTATGATGAAACAACACCAATTCCTTCTGGTCATATTTTCATGGCAGAAGCTAACTGGTGGGGCAGCATAGCTGGACCCAGCGAAACTGAAATCAATGAATATGTCGACTACGCCCCCTGGTGTGGAGATGCTGAATGCAGCTTCCTGGTTTACCCAATGCTTTCCACTGGTTTGCAGGCTTCGATCGATGCAACTCCTGCTGGCGGCACGCTGTATGTGCCTGCTGGAACCTACACGGATGCCGTTGGAGGATTCGTAGGTGGTTATGCGACCTGGGGTTATCAAGTAGGCGGTATCACCCTGATTTTGGGTGATGGCGTTGTCATAGCAAATCCAGACGATTCCTGCTTCAGTATTACAGGGTCGCATACCCGTATTCTGACCGAGTCAATTGGCGGCGCAAAATGTGTCCCGAATGGTTATGATACGGAAGCTAATAGCTACTCACATGGCATCGTAATAGATCCCTTCTATGTTGATGTTCAGGATATTGTCATTGATGGCCTGGAAATCGATGGAACTGGCACAAACTCCGGTTCGGGTATCTATTTCAATGGCCACCAAGCAACAGACGTGCAAATGCTGAACAACTACATCCATGATCTTGGTTGGGGTGGTACGATTTCTCCTGCAATGACACTTCCGATGGAGACTGACCTCGGCGGAATTGTTGACATTCAAGGCAATCTTTTCAAAAATGTCGGCCCAGTCGAAACAGCATCGTGGGGTTCAGGCGACCTGAATATGACCTACAACAGTTGGGGCAGATATTCTGTTCAAGCAGCAGATGTTTACATGTATGATGCAGTAATATTTGACCCCTGGACGTATGCGGCGATTGAGCTGAGCTCGACCAATCCCACCGTGGATAACTGGGAAAACCAGGTGCTCGTAGATGATCAAATCACTTACGAAGTGATAGGTGTCTTCCAGAATATCACTGGGGCAGACTTCACTCTGACCTACGACCCCGCAAAACTTGAGGTGGTCAGAATCACACCCGTCGCGAATATCTTTACTTCCGCGGATGGCGATCTTGTGGACGAGCTTGTTGAAGGACAGATCCGCTATGATGGCGTGACCTATCCTGGCTTCACATCCACAGACGCAAACGGCACACTGCTCTACACCGTCACCTTTAAAGCTCTCGTTTCCGGCGATGTGGACCTTGCCATTGATCCTGCGTCAGACTTATTTGGGATGATTCCACCCAGTGGACCGTCCACGAACGTCTACCCAAGTGAACTGGACAGCGTTAGCGTGCACGTAATCGATCGGCCGACTCTGACACCCACCAACCTGGGCGGGCTCTATGTGGTAGACGTTAGCCATGAGATCTCAACAGTGATTGCCAACCCCGCAACTGGCGGCGTTTGGACTGAATCACCAACTGAGCCGGATGCGATTGGCTGGATCCGTATTTCCGACGCATTGGTTAGTGATATTACCCAACTTCAGTTCAAGTACACTGATGGTGTTTGGTATGACTTCAGTGTTCAGGATCAGTATGGTGGACAAGCCGTTCAGCAGGACGGGGCTGACGTGATTGCCCGCTTTGGCAATTACAACTTTGGCTTTGACATGCCCAATGATTGGTCTGATGTTGACGCTTTCCGG
>JAAYYM010000715.1 GCA_012515365.1 Clostridia bacterium | reverse complement strand
TTTTATTGGTATATTATTTGCTGATGGGATGGTTTATGTATCATCACAGCAGAATCGCAATCTTCTATCAGCTGGTCTATTTTATGGGTTTTGTTGCATCACAGATCATAGCCATTTTTCTACTGATACGAATATCGGACATCGTTACGTTAAATGTTTCATTTTATCCGTACTTTTTAGCGTTGTTAAAGGGAATCCTTTTAATATGTCTGACACTCATGTTCCGTGTCTTGATGAAAAAAAGATCCGTAGGAGATACGAAGCAGGCTCGCATAGGAGGAATGATCCTTGTTCCTTTGTTCAGTATTGCATTGATTTTCATTTACTTATTGACGGGCGAAGTGTTCTTTATGCGCTTTGGTTATGAATGGATTCTCATTGACTGTCTGATCCTGATCATTATCAATGCATATTGTTTGTATTTTTGGTACGATGTAGTCAAGAACAGGGAGTTTAAACATAAACTGGAGATGATGGAGCAGCAGAACGAATTAAGCAATCAGTATTACGAAGAAATGGAACGAAGCTATAATGAATCCAGAAAAATCATTCATGATATCAGAAACCATCTGAATGTATTGGAACAGACTAAACAACTACAGGATGAAGAGTACTTTAAGGATTTACATAGTTTGTTGAACTCTTTGGGACTTAAGTACTACTCTGAAAACAGAATTCTGAATATTGTGCTGAATGATAAGCTTAAGGTTTATTCGGAAGAACAGGTGGAATGCAACCTTGGAGGTATTGATCTGAGCTTTTTAGCTGATATTGATATCACAACAATTTTTACCAACCTGTTAGATAATGCAGAACAGGCATCGAAAGGTCAGGCGCAATTCTTTCTTAGCATACGCGGAGAACAAATTCATGATTTTATAATACTTAAATTTCAAAATCCGTATGCAGGAGAGTATTGTTTTGGTAAATCTACGAAAGAAGGACATGAAGGGATTGGCTTACAAAATGTAAAGCATGCAATCGAACCATATCATGGTGAAATGACGATTGAATGCAGAGATCAAATGTTTATAGTTACAATTGTTTTTATGAGAGGAGACGAAAAATAAGATGAGAACTCAAACAAGAAGTATCATTTATAGAACAATAACATGCGTTATGATTATAGGAGCACTTTTGCTTACAGGTTGCGCACAACAAGAACTGTCAGAGCAGTTTGATGAAGAAACTGTTGAAGCGCAGGCACTGAAATGTGTCGAGCTGTTCAATGAAAAGGATTATCAGACACTGATTGATATGGGAGATGAAACCTTACAAAATGCGATTACCGAAGAAAAGTTTGCTGAGGCATCAGATCCTTATTTGGAAAAGTGCGGTACATTTTCAGAAATAGAAAAGACGATTATATTTGGAAGTTCAAATAAAAGTACAAATATGGAATATGCCTGTGTGGTTATGATCGGGAATTATGAGAATGGGAAAATCCAGTTTACGATCAGCTTTGATCAGGATATGAAGCTTGTACAGTTTGTGATCAAGTAGGAGGTGGAACTATGAATTTTACACAATTAGAAAAAAACAGCTCACGATCTTTCTGATAATTACATACGGAGTGACCTTCATTGCCGGTCTGTTGATGTGGTTCTCAAATTATAACCACATCGATGTGTCTGTGTTTCCAAATGCCCAGATGCTCTATCCGGCAGCAGGAGTCGCATTGGCATTCTTGATCACAAAAAAAGATGATAAAGAGCTTCCGAAACCTTTTTTCTTACTGGTTTTGATTACAACAGGAATTTTAGTACTGTTGTCTGTACTTTCTATATGCATGCCGGATCAGCTGATTATAGTGGCAGGTAACGCAGTATCGTTATGGCTGCTTGCAGCACAGTACGTGATCCTTCTTGGAAGTCTGGTGGCTTGGGTTATGCTGCTTGCTGTCGGAAAAAAGAAACGGGCAGCCTATGGGCTTAGAGGTGCTAACGCTAAAAAGTCGACCTGTTGTATTGTTGGTTTTATCCTGCTTTATGTCTTGAGGACGATATTTGCTTATGTGATTACGGGAGAATTTTCGACATTTACGGAGATTTTAGCCAGACCGACTACCTGGATTGCATTTGCTTCGCTTGCTATTAATTTCTGGCTGGTTTTTCTGGCTTTCTTTGGTGAAGAATATGGCTGGCGCTACTTTTTACAGCCCTTGATGCAGAGA
>JAAYYM010000714.1 GCA_012515365.1 Clostridia bacterium | reverse complement strand
CGAAGCTGATTATAATCACTGATTCCCATATACGTATCATATCTGCAGTAAGTTCCATCTGTTTCCAGCTGATGAACAATGGCCTGTGTATCAACACTGCCATCCTGTTTCCGATACATGTTTTTGAATGCCTGCAGATTTGTATACATCCATATGTTAGCCTGATCCTTTTGATCCGTATAGATTCTATAAATATGCTGTTCTTGAATGCCTGCTCCTGGTTCATTCTGAGCTTGTTCCTTCATTGCCTCATCAATGACCAAAAGCTCATTTGAGAAATCATAATTCGGATCATAATTATAAATCTGTGCATCAAATGGCCATTTAACATCCAGTAGTTTATTTTCAAAATCACTGAACATCATGGCAATTGAGCATCCCATCAATGCAGCAGTAAACAGAGCTGTCAAAGTACCAAGTGTAAACTGCATCGTTCGGATTTTTGAAGAAAACTGACGGAATAAAAACAAATTCATACCTTTGTAAATACCATTTTTCTTCTTTCTGATATAACAGATAATCCATGCAGAAAGTCCCGAATAGAACAAATAAATATCCACGATCAATAGGATCATAAAGAGCATAATCAAATCCAAACGCTCCAAACGGGTAAAAATAGTCCAAAATGCAATGATCAGTAAAATGGAAATAGGCAAAATGATTTTTCTTATATTTTCATGTGATTCTTTGATTTCTTCATTGCGCCGTTTGATATTCATCAGCATTTGAATATTCATCTTGCGGAACTTTGCACTACTACGCAACATTGCAAGTAAATAACAACTGGTATAGCACAATAGTGTAACAAGCAAAGTCTCTTTTTGAATACCTAAGTGAAAATGATAATCGATATGTATCATATGATATAAAATAGCTGTCAAGATTTGTTTTAAGATTATTCCAACTATGATACCCGGAACAAATGCAAACATTCCAAGTAAAAAGTTTTCTTTCAGGTAAAGACCTGCTATATCCTTTTTTTCCATGCCAAGAAGCATATATACACCAAATTCCGTGCTTCGCTTTTCCAGCATAAAACGTACCATATAATTAATCAGCCATGCAACAATCAATATAATAAAAAATGTGGATAATCCAATCATAGCCTGCATAATACCATTTATCGAAAAACTGGCAGACAGTTCATTATCAAAAATCAGACTGCCAAAGGCATACATGAATGCAGTAATAATGATCATCGTTAACACATAGACCATATAATCTTTAATAGAGCGGTGAACATTTCGAAAAGAAAGCTTATACAGCATCTGAAAGTTCACCTCCTGTCAGGGACAGAACGTCTAGGATTTCCTGCAGAAATTCCTTTCTGTTTTTAGTTCCACGTATTAATTCATGAAAAATCTTACCGTCCTTTAAGAATAGGATGCGTTTGCAATAACTTGCAGAAAATGCATCATGCGTTACCATAAGAATCGTGGCACCCATGCTCCATCAAAAGCTGCTTGTTCTTTGCAAGCACTTCATATACCACGTCTTCAAGTGATGTTTCTTGTATCATATAATCCTTATATACTTCTTCTGAACGCGCATAATAAAGAACCATATCTACATAATTCTCTATTCTCTGATTTTCCAGCTGGACATCTTTAATATCTTGGCTGCCCTGTTTTCTCCGATTTTCACAAAGCAGTGCGATTCCCGTGATTGGTGCCTTGATTTCATGAACCCAGCTTTCAATATATTCCTTATAATCTGTTTTTTCCGTTTCAATTTGGTGAATTCGTTCAATAACAGATTTATTTGACTTACGGATCATCGCCTGATATAGCCGATCCTCTAATCGCACTGATTTTGGTAAAAGCTCACCTAATAAATATCTTTGATCCAATTCATCAAGTATCTGCTCAGCTGCTTTAAAGTAAGCACGTCTTCCGAGCCAGCATGCAATAGAATAGACTGCCAATATCATGAGCCAGATCATCAGTATCAGAGAAATATAAGCAGTCGGATAACCTGTCAGATATAAAAAGAAGCCTGCCGCCACCATACAGACACCTTGCAATAAGAAGTAAAAAAATCGATCCTTTAGATAAGCCCAAAGACTCATACCCGATACCCCATTCCTCGCTTCGTTTCAATAAAATCAACAATACCAACTGTTTTAAGTTTCTCACGAATCCTCGTAATGTTGACACTCAGTGTATTATCATCAATGAACACCTGATTATCCCAAAGATATTCAACAAGATCCAACCTTGGTACAATTTCACCCTCTTTCAAAAAGAGGCAATGCATTATTTTCAATTCATTTTTTGTTAACTCAACTGACTGATTCTGATATTCAATACAGGCCTTTGGAAGATTCAGCTTTACATCGCGCACATGAAGTAATTCCGTTTCAGTTTGAAGTGATTGACTAGTACGCTTTAGGATAGCCGAAATACGTGCAAGCAAAATAGGTGCTTGATATGGTTTTGTCACATAATCATCCGCACCCTTAAGCATCCCTGTCAGTTCATCCATTGAGGATGTCCTGCTAGTCAGAAAAATAATCGGGAGATCAGACTGTTCTCTGATCTGTGTACAGATATCATATCCGGATATGCCCGGAAGATTTAGATCCAATAGCAACAAATCCGGTTTTATAGCCAGCACCTGTTTTGCAGCATTTTCAAACTCCTCCACCAACGTCACTTGATAGAGTGCCTGCTCCAATAATATTTTTAATTCTTTTCGTATAATCGGTTCATCTTCAATAATAACTATCTTCATTTCTATTCCTTAATAGATTGTGACAGATTTCTTTTTGCTAATATTAATCCAATTTTCCACGGCAACATAAGAATAAGCAAGAGAATAAAATAGATCAATATAAAAATTGATAATCCCCATTGCGTAAAAAACAGATAAACAAGTGTAGAAAACAAACCCACAGCAAGAACAATGTACCACAGATGCTCCTGCGTTTTCTGTTTCGATGCATCCTTTGAGAATACGATTGTAAGGACACCAGATATAAACGATATTACACCAGCTGATGTCATAATAAGCCATACAATAATCTCTATATATGCTCTTGTGCTTGGTTCTAATATTACACCCAGTATACAATTACTAAACATGAAATAACTGTATAGTGTTATTAGGCAAGAACATACGATCACAATCACACCAAGTGCAGTCATACCGCCTGCTTTTCTTTCAATTTTTTGTGTAGGTGTCGGTAAGATCATCTTAGCCTCTGCCTCTTCCCACGTTGAAGTGATTGCTTTTTTCGGACAAGCCGCCTTGCAGTCACCGCATCGGATACAATCCATGCTGTTCGGGTTTTCCCAAACCTTGATATCCATCTTGCATGTTTTCTGGCAAACACCACATTTAACACAAGTATCTTCATTGATCTTAAAACGATAGAAAGAAACCGGATTCAGCAATCCATAAAAAGCTCCCAATGGGCATAAATACCTGCAAAACGGACGATAAGACTTCACCGACAATACTAAGATTACAAGTAACAAAAATACTTTCCATGCAAAACGATATCCTGCCGCCTGCTGCAATCCTTGATTCATGATCACAAGCGGAATGCCACCTAGCAAAGTTCCACTTGGACAAATATACTCACAGAACCATGGTTTTCCCGTTCCTGTCACATCTACAATCAAAGATGGAAGTAAAATAACAAACACTGCTAGCATCACATATTTGATCCACTTGAGGAATCGATCTCCCGGTAGCTTCTTGATTTTTTGAAATAGCGGAATTTTATAAAGCAGGTCCTGAACAAGACCAAATGGACACAACCATCCGCATATGAGTCGACCGAAAAATGCTCCGAATGCCATTAAAAGACCGAACACATAACATGATATCTTAAAGTCCTTACTACCAAGTACCGCCTGAAGGGAACCAATCGGACACGAGCCTAATGCACCTGGGCAGGAATAGCAGTTGAGTCCGGGCACACAAAAACTTTTTGTATCTCCTGTATAAATCTTGCCATCTAAAAATCCTTTTGCATATCCATTCGTCAAAGCAAACCAAGCCGCTTGGAACCAATGACGAAAACGATTTTTAGGTTTACCCAATTCCAATACACTCCATACAAATATTAATGGCTTTCGTAAGTACAGTATGCGGCTCTAAACGTACTATTCCGATCCCGATCAATACAAAAGAAGCAACTAGAATCATACTTCCAATGACTGTTCTTGTTCGTTCTTTCATAGGTAGGTCCTCTCTTTTGTGTATTTTACTCTTTACTTACTCTGATCATCAATAGAAGCCAAATGTTCATCAATGATTTTTCTCCACTCATCAGCTTCCTTTGCACCCATTATCTGATCAATAATATTTCCTTGTGAATCTACAAATGCTGTTGTAGGAACAGCTATAATCTTACTGGAAAAACTGTTAAAAACATCTCCAGAAGGAATCAAATGTGGATAAACAGCACCCGTTTTTTCCACAATAGTATGTGCCTCTTTAAGTTGATCTTGATCAACGTTTCCTTGTTTGTCTGTCAGATCGGTACACATTCCAATGATCTGTACTCCCTTTTCTTCGTATTCCTGAGACAACTCATACAACGTCGGCATCTCTTGGATACATGGACTACAAAAAGTTCCCCAACAATTAATGAGCGTGATTTTGTAATCAGAAAAAATAGATTCATCCACTTTATTTCCGTCAATATCCTCTAGTTCAAAGTCATTAAAACATGATGAACCATTCATAGAAGACGTCTTTGCTTTAATATCTTGATTGCTCATTTTCAGTTTGACAATACCTGCAATAAAAACAACTGCCACAGCTATCAATGCAATACGTAATGCCAACGAATCAATTCCTTTTTTTCCTGGTTTTTGTTCATTTACCTGTTGTTCATTTCCTTGTTGTTCATTAATTTGATCGTTCATAATATGCACTCCTTTTGTTTTTATCATAACATATTAGTACTGATTAATCTATCATTAATCTCCTTGCAATTCGCTTTGGCTCATGCCTTTTTCACAAGAAAACTTCATCTCTGTCAGCATGTTATAGTCCCCTAACACTGTTCAGTAGAACCAAACAGTTTCATTTTCTCTCTGACTACTTTTTTCATTTCTTCAATCTCGTAAGGAATCAATCCCATCATGGTATTGGCTCCTGCTGCTATGCCTGCTTCCACACCACGTTTTCCTGCTTTATCAATATCCGTAAAAATATTGATCTTTGATATTCCAAGCTTCACTGCTGTCTTGAAATCATGATCAGACAATCCTGAGCCTCCATGAAGCACAAGCGGAATCCTTGTCTCATCTGAAATAACTCTAATACGTTCAAAATCTAACTTCGGTGGGAAAGCATAATCTCCATGTGCATTTCCGACCGCTACTGCCAATGAATCTACACCTGTTCGTTTAACGAAATCCACTGCTGTATCGGGATCTGTGAAATAATCACTCGGATTCTCAAGTTTTCCTTCTCCTGCATTATCACCAACATGCCCTAATTCCCCCTCAACAGTCACATTCATAGCATGACATATTTTCACCATCTCAGATACATTCCTGATATTATCTTCATAAGAAGAGGTTGAACAATCATACATGATAGAAGTAAAACCTAAATGCAATGCTTCCATGCATCGTTCAAATGTCAGACCATGATCATAATGAATGCAGACTGGAACACTTGCTTTCTCTGCCATGGGAATCAAATATTCTGCCACTCGCTCAAGTTCCATGGCTGGAAGAAGGATTTCCGCTGTTCCAACCATGACCGGTGAACGAAGTTCTTCCGCTGTTTCAATAACTGCCCTTGCCATTTCCACATTAACCGCATTGAAAAATCCAACGCCATATCCATTTTTCAAAGCAGGTAATAGTACCTCATTCATATTTACAATCATATTTTCGTCCTTTCCGGATCAATCCTCGTTCTTCTTCCAGCCCTGTTTGATTTTATTTCTAAGTGCATCCAATGACTTCAGTCCGCTAAGTGCATCATACGCCGCTACACAAGAAGCTCCCGTTGCAGCTGCCAAGGAAATCGCTTCTTCTAATGAAGAACCATCTATCAGCGCGGTCAAAAATGCTGCGATGCTTGTATCACCTGCGCCCGTTCCAGATACAATTTTTTCTGGAATAAAGCTCTTTTCAAATCCCTCTTTATCAGCCCACTCTTCGATTTTCAAAGGCAAATTTCCACCAATCAAATTAATCTTGGCACTTTCTGCTGTGCGATAATACATCCCTTTTGCTCCACATTTAATCAGCAGCACTTTTGCCCCCATTTCCATGCATTGATCGGCTAGAGGCTTTACATCATTTTCTATATCCAATATATCTGTAATATCACTTCCATTGGCTTGCTCATTCCATTGCTTAAATCTCTCAGGATCAAGCATGAAACAAAGTTCTTCCACACTTGGTACAAAAAAATCCACATAAGGAATCACACGTTCTAAAATTGCTTTCCAATCAACCTTAGATGCCTCTGATTCAGCATCTACTGCTGCCATATCCATAGATGTTGAAATATTTTTTCCCTTCATTCTCTTCATTAAAAGGACAAGTTCCATTCCATCATTCTCATACATAGATTTCATAAGTGGCGGATATCCAAAATGGAACAACGAAACGTTTTTCAACGCACTTTCCGGTATATCAGAACTCTTGAACAAATGATTTGCTCCCGGATTATGCAGGAAGATCCGGTCAATCCCCGGTACTGCCAATACCACAGAATAGGAAGTCGATAATTCATCCGATATAATCATTCCCGACTCCACATGATAGTCTTTCAAAATATTTAATATCATTTCTCCAAATGCATCTTTTCCGATCTTGCCCATAAGTGTTACATCTGCACCAAGAATCTTCATTGCAAGACCGGTATTTGCTACCGCTCCGCCGGTATGTACATCTGCATTTTCTACTTGTACCAGCTTACCAGGCGTCAGTATTTCTTCTAAATGTGTCACTTTTTTACCTGAAAACACAGGAGTAATATCTAAACATATATGACCTGCTACAATTACCTTCCGATTCATTCAGTCACTTCCTTACTGATTAGATTTAGGTATCTCACTACGTGAGAGCTCTCCCCTTGTATCAGGGGTATCTCACTACGTGAGAACTCTCCCCTTGTATCAGGGGTATCTCACTACGTGAGAGCTCTCCCCTGATAGAATTATATCATATTTACACTGCTAGAAACCAGTGTTCGAGATTTTTGGATATACTTTTTACAAATTGAGATTGGATCATTTGAAATCTTTGTTCACCTTCGATCCCAGTGATTTCTACCCAATATGAATCATCACGTTTTCCTACAATTACGGCTTCTTGATCGTTACTTAAAATTACCCAGTCCCCCGGTAAAAGCATATCTCTCCAATCCATCCTATCCCTCTTTTCTATATTCGAACAGTCGTTTGTTCTTTTTCATTATACAAACATTTGTTCGGTTTGTAAAGAATTATTTATTTGGGTTGATTTTCTCCACCTCGACTTGAGTTGTTCTTGGATTTGTTCTTGGATAGGATTTTCCATGATTTGTATCTAATCTTTTAAGCTCAAATTAATAAATTACATTTTATTTTAAACCTACAATCTGTTTCTTTAATTGCTCTATTTCCTTTTGTTTTATTTGTCCGGTCATAAACATAGAGCGCTGGTCTCGCTCATAACGTTCGCGAGCCTCGCATTGCAGGCGAATCTTTTCATCAGCAGTCAGTTCCCGCATGGTAACAGCTGCTTCTTGTAACAAATCATTTTGTTCTGCCAACATTTGAATTTCCTCCCACGTGGTTGCTTTGAAGAGTTTGGCCCAATAATCCAATTTGCACGCCTTGTCTTCAGTAGTTGCCAGCTTGATACTCTTTAAGTCTAGCACATTCAAGGCAAATTTGTCACTATAGATACGGTGTTTTTTTACATTCATTAGTAAATTCTGTGCGTAAAACTCTGGAAAATCAGAAAAAAGAGTATAACTTAAGATTCCAATATGAATTGTTGGAAGAACATCCGCATAATGCTCACCTTTTCCACTTCCGGTTGCCCCGTAAACATAATATTGACTTTCTTGCTTCGAAGCCGCAATAACCTTG
>JAAYYM010000713.1 GCA_012515365.1 Clostridia bacterium | reverse complement strand
TCAAGTGCAGCTTTTTCATTAACAGACCACTCTACGTAAATATCTGGATTAATTTCTGCTCTTCGCTTTGCTACCGTCTCCAAAACCTCCGTTGACGGGGTTCCTGGATAACCTGCCACAAAATTCACGCCTGCATGCATCGCACCAAGTGCGATTGCTTCATTTCCCATTAAAAATTCCTTTGGCATATTTGATTCCTTCTTCTTTTTATTTGTTTTAAGACACCTAAAGTACTAGATATTTGTTCTGACTACCTTTGGCTTATAGCCTTCTTTTTCTAATGCCTCAATGATTTTTGTCTTATGTTCTGTACCAAATGCTTCGACGGTAATTCTAAGCTCTACGGTTGCATTTCTATTGGTAGATACAAACTGATTATGCTCAAGCTTAATGACGTTACCGTTTTGTTCAGCTAAAACTCCTGATACTCTGCATAATTCACCTGGTTTATCCGGAAGCAGAACAGAGACTGTAAAGACACGGTCACGCATGATCAGACCCTGTTGTACAACAGATGACATCGTGATCACATCCATATTGCCACCACTGAGTATCGCCACAATCTTTTTATTTTTTACATTGATCTGTTTAAGTGCTGCTACTGTGAGAAGTCCAGAGTTTTCAACGATCATTTTATGATTTTCTACCATGTCAAGGAATGAAACGATCACTTCTTCATCCGTTACGGTAATGATTTCATCCAGATTTTTCTGTATATATGGGAAAATCTTAGTCCCCGGTGTCTTCACAGCCGTGCCATCTGCAATCGTGTTAACGCTAGGAAGTGTAACAACCTTTCCCTGCTTAAATGACTCCTGCATACAATTTGCACCTGCCGGTTCTACTCCGATGACTTTAATCTTTGGATTCATCAGCTTTGCAAGTGTCGATACACCGGTTGCAAGTCCGCCTCCGCCAATCGGCACTAAAATATAATCAACAAGAGGAAGTTCCTTGAAAATCTCCATTGCAATGGTTCCCTGTCCGGTCGCTACTGCCAAATCATCAAATGGATGAATGAACGTATAACCTTTACTCTCGGCAAGCTCCAGTGCATATGCACATGCTTCATCGTAAACATCACCTTTTAAGATGACTTGGGCACCATATTTTTTTGTACGGTTCACTTTCATAAGCGGTGTGGAAGTCGGCATAACAATCACTGCCTTCACTCCATAATACTTTGCTGCGTAAGCAACTCCCTGTGCATGATTTCCTGCTGATGCAGTAATGATTCCACGTTGACGCTCTTCTTCCGATAATGTGCTCATCTTGTAATAAGCACCTCGTACCTTATACGCACCTGTAAACTGCATATTTTCCGGTTTTAAATAAATCTTATTTCCTGTATTCGCACTGAAATAATCACTATATACCAATTTTGTCTCTAGTGTGACTTGTTTAACACGTTCTGAAGCTTCCTCAAATTTTTCTAATGTTAACATATGAAATCCTTCCTGTCTTTAATGGAATAATGCATCTACAAATGCATCTGCATCAAATCGTTGTAAATCATCAATCTGCTCACCGACACCGACATACTTAACCGGAATATTTAATTCTGACTGAATCGCTACTGCAATTCCGCCCTTTGATGTGCCATCAAGCTTGGTCAGAACAATACCGGTAATATCAGCTGCATCTTTAAATTCTCTTGCCTGACTAAGCGCATTCTGACCAGTTGTTCCATCAAGCACTACCAGTGTTTCTCGATATGCATCTGCATATTCACGCTCGATGATACGGTTGATTTTTTTAAGCTCTTCCATTAGATTTTTTTTATTATGTAATCTTCCGGCTGTATCGCACAGAAGTACATCTACATTACGAGATTTTGCTGCATTTACTGCATCAAAAATAACAGACGCCGGATCGGCTCCATCTGATCCCTTGATTATATCCACACCTACACGATGCGCCCATTCTTCAAGCTGTTCTGTAGCGGCAGCTCTAAATGTATCTGCTGCAACCAACAGTACTTTCTTTCCCTGGTTCTTAAGATGTGATGCCAGCTTGCCAATGGAGGTCGTTTTGCCGACACCATTTACACCCACCACAAGCACGACAGATTTCTCTTGCTCGAACTGATAATCTGCCTCCGCTGTATTCATTTGTTCTTTAATACTCTCAATTAACAGTTCCTTGCATTCTGCCGGATCCTTGATCCTCTGTTCCTTCACCTGTTTCTGAAGATGTTCAACAATCTGTGAAGTAGCATGGACTCCGATATCTCCCATGATCAGTATTTCCTCTAATTCCTCATAGAAATCGTCATCAATATAAGAGGCACCGCTAAAAATAGAATCAAGTCCATCTACAATATTATTTCTTGTTTTCGCCAGTCCACTTACCAGCCTGCTAAAAAAACCTTTTTTTTCTTCACTCATCAGTCATCTAATTCCTTATCAATCAAATCTACAGCTACCAATGCTGAAACGCCCTTTTCCTGCATGGTTATACCATACAGACGATCCACCTTTTCCATGGTACCACGTCTGTGCGTGATTACAATAAACTGTGTTCTCTTCGTTAATTTATGTAAGTAGGAAGCAAATCTGGTTACATTTGTTTCATCCAAAGCTGCTTCGATTTCATCCAATAAACAGAATGGAGAAGGTTTCAGATTCTGTATTGCAAATAAAAGTGCAATTGCACTCAGTGCCTTTTCTCCACCTGACAGCTGCATCATATTCTGCAGTTTCTTTCCTGGTGGCTGCGCAATGATGCGGATACCGGCTTCAAGGATGTCATCGTCCTCTGTCAGCTCAAGCGTACCCTTTCCACCACCAAACAATTCCTTAAACACCTTATCGAATTCACGACCGATCTGGGCGAATTTTTCTTCAAACTGCTTACGCATTGCAACATCCAGCTCGTCTATGATGCCAAGCAGTGTCTGTTCTGCTGTGACCAGATCGTCATGCTGTGTTTTTAAGAAGCTGTATCGTTCCATCAGGTTCTTATAATCCTCAATGGCATTTACATTAACATCTCCCAGCTTACGGATTTGATCCTTCAAAGAGAGAATATCCCGCTTAATGGATGGCAGATCTGTCATTGCTGCATCTTTTAATTCCATTGCAAGAGAAAATGTAATTTCATACTCATCCCACATGTAGTTGATCTGGCTTTCGCTCTCTTCTTCCATGCGGTTCTTCTGACCATTCAGTCGATATAACTCCTTATGAAGTGCATT
>JAAYYM010000712.1 GCA_012515365.1 Clostridia bacterium | reverse complement strand
TGGATGCATGATAATCATCAAATAACTTTCCTCCAAACTCCAAATACAGCTTGTCGCCAAATTTTCCGATCCGCTCCTTGATGTGCTCCGACTGCATCTTTACATACTTGTCATTATCAAATCCCTTTTTCATCCCTGTTATCCCTTTCCCTTGTTGTAGTTCTCTCATCTATTTTGAATAAAATCAATTTCATTACTATCTAGTATGACCCAGTCAGCGTTCTTGATCCCATAATTCCGCTTCATATCACGAAAATCTGTTTGATACACATAAGACAGTAACGTCATAATCACGCCACTATGCGATACAATCAACACATCCTCATTTTCTTGCTCCATAATCTGACGGATCGCATGAAGTGTTCTTTCTAATACAAGCTGATACGATTCACCGCCCGGTATTTTTGCATAACGCCTGTTATGATCCCATTGTGAAAACTCATCCTGTTTTTGTTCCTTGACCTGACTCCACGACATTCCTTCCCATGAACCAAGTGAAAGTTCTTTCAATCCATCCATCACTGTCGCCGGTATTTCTAACAGTTCTGATAAAATATCAGCCGTTTCTTTTGCTCTCAGCTGAGGGCTGGTATAGATTCCGGCAAAGTGAAAACCTGCCTGCTGTATCTTGACACCAAGCTCATGTGCCTGCTTCCGGCCAATTCCATTTAAGCTTATATCCTGCTGCCCTTGTATTTTCTTATCTACATTCCAGTCGGTTTCTCCATGACGGACAAAGCACAATTTCATAAATTTAATCAAGCCCCTTTTTTATTTTTCTGCGGTCGAAATGAATCAAAAATAAAAACGTCAAATTCTTTGCTTGCACGTTCCAATTCTTCTTCTGATTTAATTGTCCATGCAACTGCTGTATTTCGGAATAATTTTCTACACATTCTCCGATTAATATTTTTTGCATATCGATGATTATATGCGATAAAATCCGGCTTGGTTATTCCATTTAAAAATAGATTTTCAACTAAGAAACAAATCACTGCTTTCCCGATACTTTCCCGATGGAATCCATCAGATAACTGGCCTCTTAGCACATCATTATGATTCTTGCGATACCAGAATAGGGCAAGCGGATTAAATGATTCTATATAATAAATTCCATTATAATCACGCATCAGCTTATCTACCTGTTCACAAAGTTTTAAATCCATAAATTCAATTTTTAATTCGATCAGCAAAGGAACTCTGCCCCTCACTAATTGAAGAAGATCGTTAAGTCTTGGTATATGTTCCTCTGAACGACATAAGGAAAAATTTTTAAGTTCATCATAAGTATAATCACTGATTTTTCCTTCTTTAGCGCATATCCGTTTCAAAGAAAAATCATGAAAGATCACAGGAATATGGTCTTTCGTCAATTGGACGTCACATTCAATACCGAAGCCGGCTTCTACTGCCTTTTCAAACGCCTTCATAGAGTTTTCCGGTGCAATCGTGTCATTATTATGGAGACCTCTGTGTGCAAACAGTGTATTTGCCATTTCTTTGGATCTTCGGTTATAGACTGTTCTAGGCATAACAGCAAGAACATATAGAATCGCTAAAGTGAATATCACAATACCAGAAATAATAAGTACATTCATGATCATTAATCCCTCGTATACATCATTTTTATTGGTACAAATTAACCTTACGTTCCTTTTTACAACTTGTCAATCATTTTGACCAATGTATTTTTTTTTATTCATAAGAACGCGCTCGTTCCATCAGTAATTGTGCAAGTTCTTCTTTGTCACAATCCTTCGCAATCCGTTTGAAACATCTGCTGATTGCTTTTCGGTCAGAAGTCTGCATCAAAGCCGATATTTCTATTCCGATAAAAGTAACCGGTTCTGTACATATCCACTTAAGATCATGATCAGTAGCTTCTTGGTTCAGATAATGACTGACTATCCTGTTTAGTGTTGAAAAGAAATGCATCAGCTGTTCAAAATCCTGATAATGATCCAGAATGACAGGCAGTCCGTTTTGCACCTCCTGTCTTGCTGTAGCGATTGTCTGCATTGATAGTCTAAGCTCACCCGTAATATCAGATGCTTCCATCATCACATCGGGACGTTTTTTCAATATATCATCAAAATACTGCTTTGCACCTTCTGCATCTCTTTTCAGAAAAAACTGTGCAAGGCACTGCTTTAGCTCTTTGGTTTCGGCTTTTTCTCCGATCATGCCAACCTTACATTCATAAGCCCGCCAACGATGATATGTCACATACACATACAGTAGAAATTCTGAAATAAAACCAAATACACGTCTGTGATAATCATCCGGCGCGCTTAGATCAATCCGTTTCTGTACAACAAAGAAAATCGAAAACAACCACTCTGCATAGGCATCAAAATGAGCCTTTGAGGTGATCATAATATTTCCAAAATAAGTTTTATTTTCATTCACAAGCTTAAGAAATGTTTCATAATATTCCGGATAAAGTTCTGCTATCACACGCCCTGTTTCATCAAGTGCCTCAACATTATGGTTCTCACCAAATCCATAATGATAAGAGAAGTTTAATTCCACTTTTTTCGTTGTGATCAGATCATAATCCTTAAGAATGCGTTCACAATCAGCAGCTGTAAAAGTTTTGCCGGACTCTTTGATTAAATACCTTCTATAATGGCATACGCCAACGTAATCAGCAGCATGATAGTTTTTCCATATCCAGTATATCCCTGTTAATTCACTATAATAACAATTAAGCTCTGAAATATGATCACCGGTATCATCGCCCATATATCCTAGATCTGCTGCCTTAGCATGTCCCACATGTAAAGGCTGATACATAGGATTCTTGGGATGGTCAAATTGTTTATGCGTCATGATAAAAATACGGACTGACATCATATTCTCCTTTATCTGAATAACTGCTCCATATCGATGGGATATGGTTCCTGAAAGGTCATCTCTGTCCCTGTGACAGGATGCCTGAATGTTAATGACTCTGAATGAAGTGCCTGACGGTTCATGAGCATCCATTTTGGAGCGTAGATTTCATCTCCGATCAGCGGATGTCCGATGGCCTTCATATGGACTCGAATCTGGTGGGTTCTTCCTGTATCAAGATGAATATTCAGCAAGGAAAGTCCATTTTTACGCTCCACCACCTGATAATGTGTAACTGCCTCTTTCCCATGCTCTCTGTCAATCACACGCTCAATTAATGAATCATCTTTTCTTCCAATTGGCAGATCAATGGTGCCTTCATCAGGCAGATCTTCACCTGCAACTATTGCCATATAGGTTCTTTTAATCTGTCTCTTTTTCATTGCATCACCTAATACAGCTCCACTCAGCATATGTTTTGCAAGAAGAATCAATCCTGATGTATTTCGGTCCAGCCGATTGATACACCGAAAGACAATCTCCTTATTTTGTGCTTGATAATAATAGGCCACAGCATTGGCTAATGTATGGTGATAGTGATTCATAGAAGGATGGACAGGCATACCTGCCGGTTTATTTATAACCAGAATATCTTCATCCTCATATCGAATAGATAATGGAATGTTATCCGCTTCAATATGCTCTGATCTGTTCGTTTCCAGAATTCTGATTTTAAGATGTTCCCCTTGCACCAGCAAATGGTTTAAATATACCCACTCATCATTTACCAAAATACTTCTTTCGATCTTTTTAAGTTTGGTCAGATTATGCCTGGAATAACCTTTACGAAGAAGAAAACTTGTAATTGTCTGATTTTGGTCACAAACATCTATTTCATAATTTATAATCCGTTCCATAAAAACTCCTGCGGGTATGCTCTCCCCTTATTCTCAATATAAAGGGGTATCTCACTTCGTGAGAACTCTCCCCTTATTCTTATCTAAGGGGTATCTCACTTCGTGAGAACTCTCCCCTTATTCTTATCTAAGGGGTATCTCACTTCGTGAGAACTCTCCCCTTATTCTAGCACAATATGAAGTATTTCGGTACTCTCTATCAGGAGAAAATCTTGCAAATTTATGTGACTTCAAAATGGATTGTTTCACTTGCTGTTTTGGGGGTGCTTTTTTCAAACGAAACTATTTATGGAGATTTTTTCCTGCAATTGATTTGATTAGAAGAAATTTGAATGTATGGATAAGAAAAATAGTAAAAAAGTACATTTCAAATAGAAGAAAAGCTAGAAATGGCATGTACTGAAATTATAGCAGCAGGAATACCCCTTTGCTAAAACTGAGGAAGCCCACTGCAGCATTAGAAGTTACGAATAAGTCAAATTCAAAGTTAAAGTCAATATCAAAAATAATATCAGAACTAATCCACTGTTTACTAGTGGGATTTCATAGATTTACGCAAGATAAGAGAGGAGCAAAAACACCCTCGTCGAACGTCTATGTGTAAATTTCTGAAATCCCCTAGCAAATGAAATTCCTTCTCACTCATGGTCAATTCCGCGCTTATATTACATCACTTACTCCCGCTTAGAATAAATTACGCTTGTTATTTTTATTGAAAAAACATTACTCAAAACAACGAGTAGAAGAATAACTGCCAGCATCACGATAACTGATTTGTCGTTCAAAGAATATGCCTTAATGAATTCTACTATAATCATACTTAATGCAGTCATAGCAGCAATCACTGCATAGAAAATAATTCTTGCTTTTTCAACACCCCACCGAAATACAAGTGGAAGATAAATTGCCTGAATCAGACAGCCCATCAGAAATACAGCTGTAAGTGAAATATAATAAACCGGATCCATCGTTTTATCTCTGAACACCATAAGCAATGTTTGGATAACAGCTGATATCACTCCTGCTGCAAACATACTGATGTATCCTAGGATATATTTGCTGAACACTGCCTGAAAGGATTGGTATGGCATCATTTTCATCAAAATATCCCATTTAGAACGTTCGTCATAAGAAACAGCTGTAATCGGAAGCATGACACCAAAAATAATCGGGAAACCCAAAATCGCATTCTGCACAGGAATAAATGAATAGCAGATAATAATAAATAAATACCATAAAGCCTGTTTGCTTAACACATAATAATCTTTTAATAATAAACTTTTCATTTGGCAGTACCTCCTTTTGCTAAAAACAAAATAATATCTTCCAAATTCAATCGTTCCGTCACAAAGGTAGATGGAATCTGCTCCCTTAATGCCAACACTTCCACTCCGTATGTTCCATGCTTAACGCCCTTTACTGCTTCCTCATTTAAAGCAGCAAAGTCCTTTTCTGTCATCTTAAGCAGTACGTATTTTTCCAAAAGTCGATCCTTTTCCTCTTGGAACACAAGTCTTCCCTCATGTATAAATGCGACGTAATCACAAATTTTCTCTAAATCACTTGTAATATGTGATGAAATCAAAATAGAGTGTGTCTCATCACGTGTAAAGTCATTGAAAACATCCAAAAGCTCATCTCTGATGATCGGATCAAGTCCACTCGTTGCTTCATCCAAAACCAGGAGCCTTGGCCGGTGAGAAAGTGCTGTCGCAATTGCCAGCTTCATTTTCATTCCTCGTGAAAACTCTTTAAAGCTCTTATTTTCTGGCAGAGACAATTGATTCAGATAATTTCTATAGCACTCATCATCCCAGTTTTGATATGCCAGTTTCATCACTTTTCCTATTTTAAGGGCATTTAACGTTTCCGGAAAATATGCTTCGTCTAATACGATTCCAATATCCTCTTTGATCTTTACAAAATTCTGATCATCACTTTTACAGCCGAGCACACTGATTTCTCCTTCATCCTTCTTAATAGCATTCATGATCAGCTTAATCGTCGTACTTTTTCCTGCACCATTTTCTCCAATCAATCCGAGTATGCTTCCCTGGGGTACACATAAATTCAAAATTTCTTGAGTATTTTCGGGGCTTTCCCGTATTTACAGGCTTTCCAGCCCATCAACATCTATGTAATTTGCACTTTTCCCTTATTTTTTCCCTTGTGAGGAAGCTATAAGGGAAAAAGTGTTGTTTTCGTTTTAATCGTTCCCTACTACCTTATCAAGAAGCCTTGCTGAATTTTTCTTGGCTTCCCTTGTAGCATGGGCGTAAATATTCATTGTGGTACTTACTGCGGAGTGTCCTAAGAGCTCCTGCACATCTTTTGGTGGTGCACCGTTTGCTAACAGATTGCTTGTGTAAGTGTGTCTTAATGAGTGGAAGTGGAAGTTTTCAAAGCCTTTCAGGTGTTTTCTGATTGACCTGCACATCCAGTCCAGTGCTTCCCTTCCTAAGTACATTCCGTCCTGTCTGACACATACCAGCGAAATCTCTGTATAGTCCTTCGGCACTTCCTGTGTTCCGTCCAATGAATACAATTCGTAGTAAACTCTGTTCTTCTCTCGGACTTCCTTGTAGTAATTCCTCTGATAAAGCTGTCCGTACTGAAAGCGTTGCTTGTGCTGTTCCTTTTTCGCCTTTCGTAAAATCTCTGCGAGAGTATCGCCAAAATCCACGATTCTGACCTTTTTACGCTTGGTAGGTCCAAGCTCCAGCTTATGCCTTGCGTTGTTCCGGCTCAAGCTCCTACGCACCGTCAGATACTGTTCCTCAAGGTTGATGTCATCCCAGGATAATCCGGTTACCTCACCCATTCTAAGACCTGCATAATATGCTATCTGAATTGCCAGCAATGAAGAGCTTTTCTTTTTCGTAAGATAAGCAATGATTTCTTCATACTGTTTGTGAGTTATGGTTTTTTCCTGTGAAAAATCTTCATCATCCGTAGCGAACAAATCCACTTCCTGCGTCGGTCTTCTGATTACTACATACTGCATAGGATTGAAACTGATATACTGCTTTGGAAACACCGCATATCGGAATGCCCTCTGCAACACTGCCGAAAAGGAATGGATACGATCTATGCTTAGCGGTTTCGCTTCCGTACCATCGGGAGCAGTCCCGCCAAAGCTTAAATAATCCATATATTCCTGCATGTGCTCACTTGTGACTGTCCGAAGCTTTCTTTTGCTTAAAGGGTGTCTTTTCATAATCTTAACCACTCCAAGATAGAGTGTTACCGTATTATTACTAAGGGAACTGACTTTCAGTTCTTCCTCCACCCACACATCCAAAAGCTCTCCCAGTGTGATGTTCTCCGTTTTGGCTACAACCTTTTTACTTTCGTAATCCTCCATAGCCTTACGGAGCAGTTTTTCCGTTTCCGTCTTACTTTCTGTTCCTACGCATTCCTTCTGAACAAGATTACCACTGGCATCCTCCACATAAAAGCGGTAATACCATTTCTTGCCTTTTTTCCTTACAGAACCTTTTGCCATAATCGTTTCTCCTTTCGATATCGACAATCGGAACTGATGAAATGCTTCTTGCGTGTAAGTATATCATAACTCCGGTTG
>JAAYYM010000711.1 GCA_012515365.1 Clostridia bacterium | reverse complement strand
TGTACATAGTGTAAAGGGAAGCTCAGCAAGTGTAGGTGCAAATGGTGTTTCTGAGCTGTTCCGTGAATTAGAGATGGCCGGAAAGCGCAAGGATATGGATTACATTCAGCAACATATATCTTTTGCACTAACGACATTTGAACAACTCTTAGATGAGGTGAAGTGTTATCTGTATGAGCGTGGTGCCCTGATGGATGGTATGTCTGAAGAAATGGATTTAAGTTCGCAGGATGAAATGAAGTTTAATAAGCAAGAACTGATCACCATTAAACAGGCACTTGATCAGATTAATCTGAAGGTTTGTGAAGAAAAAATCAATGAACTCAAAAAGAACAACTACGGAGCTGAAAATAATAAAAAAATATCTCAGCTTAGTAATAGTTTTGAGATGTTTGATTACCATAAGGTTAGAGATCTTTTAAATCAATGGATTGATGAATTTTAGGTGGTCACAGAATCAAAAATACAGTGGTAGAGCCGATCGATGGCTGTGGCCATTTCTTCTTTCCTGATACCTGAATAATTGATGAGTATGGTATGTGAATCTTTTACATTGGGTGTGTGATAGTATTGTGACAGACAGGAGATCCTGATCTTATTTTGATGAGCACGTTCAATCAAAACGTCATCTGAAAGTGTTGTATTGATTTGCAGCAGAAAATGAAGTCCTGCGTCTTCCTCAATGATCGTTGAGTAGGCGGACAAGGGACTTTTTTTGATGTCATTTAATAAGCAGCTTCTCTGCTCCTTGTAATATTTTCTCATTCGGTTAATGTGCTTTTCAAAGTAGCCGTCCTTAATAAAACGTGCAAGCGTATATTGTTCAAAATTAGAAACTGTACAGGCATAAAAACCAAGATTCTCATAAAAGCGATCTACCAAAGCGGGAGGAAGTATCATGTAGCTGATACGGATGGTAGGAGAAAGTGTTTTCGTAAAAGTATTCATGTAGATGACCTGTCCACAAGTATCAATGCTTTGCAGGGATGGGATTGGGATTCCTGTCAGGCGAAATTCGCTGTCGTAATCATCTTCTATGATATAGCGGGATGTTTTTTCCATTGCCCATCTTAAAAGCTCGTGGCGACGTTTGACCGGAGTCATGATTCCGGTCGGATAGTGATGGGATGGAGAGATATGAAGGATATCCGGATCAGCCTTTATCAGGGCATCCAGTTGAATGCCATCTTGATCAAGAGGGAGTGGTATGTAGGAAACATGATTGCTTTCATAGATCTTACATATCTTTGTATATCCGGGATCTTCAATCGCATAAACCGAGCTTTGATCAAAAAGCTGTATCAATAGTCCATACAAATATTCGGTGCCGGCACCGATGATGATCTGCTCCGGTTTTACACTCATCCTTCTAAATTGATACAAATAGTCACTGATTGCCATGCGCAGTTCCATCAGTCCTCCGCAGGGTGGGGGATTTAAAAGCTCCACGCTTTTGTCTGTAATAACAGTACGTAACAGCTTAGCCCATGTGGGAAACGGAAAAAGGTCGGCGCCAGAATGGTTGTTCAAAAAATCAAATTCATATTCCGGAACTGTTACAGTGGCAGGCTCGTCATGCATGAGAGGAAGATCAGGTGATGGAGGGTGTTTAATCGCCATTATGCCAAAAGGTGATTGGGTTTGTTTAATCGCCATTATATCGGATAGATCGGAGATATCCGATATGTAGTACCCTTTGCGTGGAAGCGCATAAAGATATCCTTCTGCAAGCAGCTGTGCGTATGCATTTTCTACCGTGATTGTGCTGACACCAAGCTGCTTGGAAAAGTTTCTCTTTGAAGGTAGCTTTGCGTTTGGCTTAAGTTTTCCGGATTTGATATCTTCTTTGATACATAAATAGAGATGCTCATATAGGTGTGGGGATTTGAGTTCTATAAAGTCATATGTGATCATAGAAATTCTCCTGACTGACCATTTTGAAATGTGCAAAAGAATAAAAAGTAATATGGTCAGATAAAGTGTAGCAGATATTGTGACAGGAAGCAATCATGTTTTCATCTTTTTGCTGATCTGGTTTTGTACATTCCACTTATTTCATATAATCTGCATCTTAGTGTGCGATACATGCAGCTTAACGTTACAGATATTGTGGAGAAAAATTTGAACGGATATAGTAAGGACACAGGTAATTGCGAAACGATTCCATTCGTGGAGCAATTTTATGGATTTGCACAAAAACGTTCGTCGAAGACGTTTTAACCTCCCACTTATTTTGTGTTAATTCATAAAATTTATTCTTAGGATTGAGAGTTTCATAACTGATAGTAAGAGAGAAAGTGAGAAATGGAACATGGAAACAATTATGAAGGTTACTAATTTAGCAAAGTATTTTAAAGATATCAAAGCAGTAGACCATATCAGCTTTGAGGTTATGCAAGGTGAATTATTTGCGCTTCTGGGAGTGAATGGTGCCGGAAAATCAACGACGATTAATATGTTAAGTACATTGACTAAACCTAGTGAAGGTCTATTTATTAATACAAGCAGCGCATGGGGCGGTCTTGCCACCATTGTGAGTACTTTGGTCGGATTCTTAGGCGGTATCTATATTCCGGTCGGTGGACTACCAGAAAAAATCGGTCAGTTTCTTGCCTATCTGCCGATCCTGCATGGTACTGCTCTAATCAGAAAGGTGGTTTGTGAAGAAGCAATCCATGAAACTTTTTATGGGCTTCCAACAGAGTGTATTCGTATTTTCAATGAGAAAATGGGAATTGTGATCAAAATGAATGAATCGATCGTAACGCAGCGTTTTCAACTTTTCTTTCTTGCTGCATGTGGTATAATAGCGGTAAGTATGATTGCGTTGAGGCTGCGCGTACTAAAAGTGAATGATAGATAGGGAGATACCTATGAAAATAACGATTGAAGATCCAAAACCCGGAGAGGAAGAAGAAATCATCATACGCTGTAGTGTGATTGATGACAGTCTGGTCAAACTGATCCAAAGCTTTAAACAGGGAAAAGTGAAATTGAATTTATATAAGAATGGAAAACTCTTTTTGATGCTGCCGGAGGAAATCTATTATTTTGAATCAGTAGATCAAAAGGTCTTTGCATATGCAAAGATGGCAGTCTATGAGACGAAAAGCAAATTGTATGAATTGGAACAGGAATTACCGTTTAATGATTTTATCAGAGCATCCAAATCTTCAATCATCAATATTAATATGATCAAAAGCCTGACACCCACCTTTAACGGCAGGCTGGAAGCAAATCTTAAGAATGGCGAAAAAATGATTATCTCGAGACAGTATGTACCTGAATTAAAAGAAAAACTAGGTTTGATTCAGGGATAAGGAGGATATGATGGAAAATTGGAAAAAAGCAGTTCGCGATTATATAGATATTTTTACAAAAATCAACTCGGCTGTCTGCATTGCATCAGCTGTCTATATTACGTTATTATGGAAAGGATCTATTGATAGTGGCGGAGTCTTACTTTGGCAGATTATTATTGTGTCAGCTTTATGCGCTGTCTGTAGCTTTTTTTATCAGAATGACAATCTGAGTAAAAAGGGTGAGATCATTCGAACGCTTGGCACATATGTTTACATCCATATTGTTGTGCTGACTGGTGGTTTTCTATTTGAATGGTTTCTTATTACAGACTGGAAAATGGTAGTGGCAATGGAAGTCACCATCATTGTGGTTTATGCGTTTATCAAAGTGATCTATTTTAACACATCAAGGCGTTCAGCCAAGGAGATGAATGCACTACTTGAAAAGCGTGAGGAAGAATTAAAAAAATAGAATAATGGATACCTCATTCCCATATATATAAATAAACAGGAATGGGGTATTTTTATGGACAATAACGAAAATCGCGGATCAAGGCTGTACCAGGATATCAAGAACCGGACAAATGGGGAAATCTACATTGGAGTCGTGGGTCCGGTGAGAACCGGAAAATCAACGTTCATTAAGCGCTTTATGGAGGAACTGGTTCTTAACCATATCACGGATGAGCATGAAAAAAACAGGGCCATTGATGAGCTCCCACAGAGCTCCGGCGGAAAAACAATTACAACGACAGAGCCAAAATTCATTCCGAAAGAAGCAATAGAGATTACACTTGACGAGGAAGCGGATGTTCAGGTATCGGTGAGACTTGTGGATTGTGTCGGATATATGGTAGAAGGCGCATCAGGGCATATCGAGGATGCGAAAGAGCGTATGGTAAAAACGCCTTGGTTTGATTATGCAATTCCGTTTACAAAGGCAGCTGAGATCGGAACAAAGCGTGTCATCAATGAACACTCTACCATCGGTATTGTCATTACGAGTGATGGATCCTTTGGCGAAATTCCACGGGAAAACTATCTGGAAGCAGAGGGAAGGGCAATTATGGAGCTGAAAAGTCTGAACAGACCATTTATTGTACTTCTAAATTCAAACCGGCCTTATAGTGCAGATACACAAAAGACTGCTGATGAGATTGCTTTGCAATATCAGGTTACGACAATGTGTGTCAACTGTGAACAGCTGAAAAGAGAGGATCTTAACAGGATTATAGAAACGATTCTTTACGAATTTCCATTATCAGCGATTGAATTCTATATGCCAAAATGGATTGAATTGCTGCCAAATGAGCATATTGTTAAGAAAGAACTAGTGAATGGTGTCAGAGAACTGATGACCAAAAAGCAGACGATCCATGATATCAAGCAGGGCGGTATTTCACTTTCCAAGGAGTGCTGCAAGCGTCTGCGTGTAGATCATATTGATATGTCAACAGGCGTAGTACGTGTTTTGCTGGAACTTGATGAACAATATTATTACCAGATGTTTAGCGATATGCTAGGCGAAGAAATAAAAGGTGAATATCAAATGCTTTCTCTGTTCCGTACACTTGTACAGATGAAAAAGGAGTATGAGAAGGTTAAATATGCACTGGATGCGGTAAGGTATAAGGGCTATGGAGTCGTAACACCGGAAAGAGAAGAAATCACACTAGAGGAACCACAGGTTATTAAGCATGGTAATAAATTTGGCGTAAAAATCAAGGCAGAGAGTCCTTCCATACATATGATCCGCGCTAATATCGAAACAGAAATCGCACCAATCGTCGGAAGTGAAGATCAGGCAAATGATCTGATTGAGTTTATCAATCAGGCACGTAAGACGCAAGAGGGTATCTGGGAAACCAATATTTTTGGTAAGAGTATTGCTCAGCTTGTCAATGACGGAATCAGCAATAAGGTCGCAATGATCGGAGATGAAAGCCAGATGAAGCTGCAGGAAACGATGCAGAAAATCGTAAATGATACAAATGGCGGACTTGTCTGTATCATTATATAGGAATTTCTTTTTCATTTAAAATGTGCTATAATGATAAAAATATTGGGTCTGGAGGAAATACGGATGAATGAAGTATATGAAAAACTATTAAAATGCTATGAGGGAGTGAAAAAGAAAACGCAGTTTGTACCGAAAGTAGCGTTGGTTCTTGGATCAGGTCTCGGAAATTATGCAGATCATATTCAAATAGAAACTGAAATCAATTATTCAGAAATAGACGGTTTTCCGGTCTCAACCGTACCGGGGCATGCCGGAAAGTTTATTTTTGGTTATGTAGATGAAGTTCCTGTTGTATGTATGAAGGGGCGTGTGCACTATTATGAAGGGTATCCGATTAGTGATGTTGTTCTGCCTATTCGTCTGATGAAATTAATGGGAGCACAGATCTTATTTGTAACCAATGCATCGGGTGGTATCAATCCACAGTTTGGAGCAGGTGATTTCATGCTGATTAATGATCATATTTCAGTATTTGCACCAAATCCATTGATTGGTGCAAATATTGATGAACTAGGAACTCGATTCCCGGATATGAGTCATGTCTATGATGAGGATCTTGCGCAGATTATCAGAGACAGTGCAAAGAAGCTTTCCATCAATCTAAAAGAGGGCGTTTATGCACAGCTGACCGGTCCTTCCTTTGAATCTCCTGCAGAGATCAGAATGTTAGGCAAAATGGGTGTCGATGCCGTAGGTATGAGTACCGTAGTTGAGACAATCACGGCGAATCATATGGGCATGAAAATCTGTGGAATTTCATGCGTATGTAATCTTGCAGCAGGAATTTCACAAAATCCGTTAACACATGAAGAGGTGCAGGAAGCAGCCAATCAGGCAGCACCATTGTTTGAGAAATTAGTTACACAGGCAATTACCTGTATGAAGTAGAGAACTGACAGGAGATTATATTATGCAAAAGAGAAAAAGTATCCTTGTTTTGAATATCATATTGCTGATGATGGTCTTAATGACCGGATGCACTGCCCAAAAGAAGGAAAGTACCATCAAGGATGCAGAGATTGCACTGATTACTTCTTTTAGTACAGTGGAAGATCATTCCTATAATCAAAGCCTTTGGGAGGGCGTAAAGGAATATGGGGATGAGCATGGGATCACATATCAGTATTATGTTCCGAAAAATGCAACTTCAGAATCTTATCTGGAGGCGATCGGAATTGCGATCAGACATGGGGCAAAGATTGTCGTCTGCAGTGGATTTATTTATGAAGAACCGGTATATCTGGCACAGGATATCTATCCGGAACAGAAATTTATTTTGATTGACGGCGAGCCTCATACGGCTGATTATTCTGTTTATGAAACCAAAGAAAATGTATTGCCGATCATGTTTAAAGAAGAGGAATCAGGATTTTTAGCCGGATACTGCGCAGTGAAAGAAGGCAATACAAATCTTGGATTTATCGGTGGTATGTCCATCCCTCCTGTAGTGCGCTATGGGTATGGTTATCTGCAGGGAATTGATTACGCAGCCAGAGAAGCAGGCATAGAAGTTAATGTACGTTATGGATATGCCGAGACCTATGAACCGACTAAGACTGTAGAAAGCATTGCAGCAAAATGGTATCAGGAAGGAACACAAACAATCTTTGCCTGTGGTGGAAATCTGATCACCGCTGTGATCAAATCTGCGAAAACAGGAAAGAACACTGTGATTGGTGTTGATGTGGATCAGGCTTATTTGTCAGATTGCGTAATCACCAGTGCGACCAAGCATCTTACAGATGCTGTTGAAAAGGCGATCGCATCTTGCTATGACGGTACCTTTCAGGGTGGAAAAACGAAAATACTGGGTGCAGAAAATGATGGTGTTGGTCTTCCGATGACGAATTCCAGACTAAACAATTTCAAACAGTCTGATTATGACATGTTATATACTGAAATTGTAGAAGGAAATATTGAAATCAGTAATGAAACAGATCCAATTGATGCATCTTCACTGGAACTGACCAATACAAAGGTAGAATATATAAGCTTAGGAGATTTAGATGAGTGATACAGAACTGATTAAAGAAGCATTTAAGGCACAAAAAAAGGCATATGCACCCTATTCCGGATATCGGGTAGGTGCAGCATTATTATCTGCAGATGATAAAGTAGTGAAGGGCTGTAACATCGAAAATGCATCCTATGGACTCAGTAACTGTGCAGAACGTACTGCAGTTTTTAAAGCAGTCAGCAAGGGGATTCGCTCATTTAAGGCAATCGCGATCGTAGGTGGAAAGTCCGGCGAGCAGCCTCAGTATGCATTTCCATGTGGTGCATGCAGGCAGGTGCTAAATGAATTTTGTGAGGCGGACAGGTTCTATGTGATCATCGCAAAGAGTGAGTCTGATTATCAAAAGATTTTATTGAGTGATTTATTACCAAATGGATTTGGACCAAAAAACATACAGTAGAGAAGGGATTAAGATATGAATTATAGATTTTATAATGCCAGAGTCTTAACAATGGTAATGGATGAACCTATTTTTATGGGAGAAGTCTGGGTGCAGGATGAGCTGATCACCTATGTAGGAAAAGAAGAGAAGGCGTCTGACGGTATCAAATGGGATCGTGAGATTGATGTGAAAGGAAATCTGATCATGCCTGGTTTTAAAGATGCGCACACGCATTCTGCCATGACATTACTACGTTCCTTTGCAGATGATCTGCCACTGCAGGACTGGCTGGAGGAACAGGTATTTCCGGTAGAAGCAAAGATGCAGGATGAGGACATCTACACCTTAACCAAATTAGCAATCCTTGAATATCTGACCAGTGGAATCACATCCATTTTTGAAATGTATCTCTCACCGACAGCGATTGCAAATGCATGCCGTGATGCCGGAATGCGTGTCGTACAGGTTAGTGGAATCAATAAATTCGGACCGACACTTGAAGTAATGGAAGAGCGTTTCCTTAAGTTAAATGGTCAAGATCCGTTAACAAGCTATCAGTTGGGATTTCATGCAGAATATACCTGCACCAAAGAATTGCTGGAGAGTGTCAGTGCAATGGCACATAAGTATCAGGCACCTGTATTTACACATCTGTGTGAAACAAAACTCGAAACAGATGAATGCATCAAGCGGTATGGAATGACTCCGACAGCATTTTTAGATTCCCTTGGCATGTTTGATTTTGGCGGTGGCGGATATCATTGTGTTTATCTGAGTCCGGAAGATATCGAAATCTTTAAAAAACGTAACTTAACGATTGTAACGAATCCTGCTTCTAATGCGAAGCTTGCAAGTGGAATCGCACCGATCAAGACTTATGTAGATGCCGGTGTTAATGTAGCGATTGGAACAGACGGACCTGCCAGCAATAATTGTCTGGATATGTTCCGTGAGATGTTTTTGGTGGCAGGACTGACAAAGCTTAAAGAGATGGATGCATCAGCACTTGATGCAAGAGAGATCCTTACGATGGCAACCGTCGGTGGTGCTAAGGCGATGGGACTTAACCGTTGTGATGTGCTTGCAGAGGGTAAACTGGCAGACATGATCATGATTGATTTAAATCAGCCTAATATGCAGCCACTAAATAACATTGAGAAAAATATTGTTTACAGTGGATCAAAATTAAACGTCAAAATGACAATGATACACGGTAAGATTCTTTATGAAAATGAAAAATTCTATATTGACGAGACACCAGAAGATATATATCGCAAATCGAATGAAATAGCATCGAGGTTATTGCGATAACAGCATGAATGATTGGAAATGAGTTTATGGGGTTTAAGGGCACAGAAAAAGTAAAGACAAAAGGAAAGCGGTTGTTTTTCAGGGTTGTATTCAGCCGCTCTATGCTGACAATTTTATTACTGCTTGTACAGATTGCGATTTTGATTTCGATTTATCTTCGGATGAATCATTATCTGGAATACTTTATGACAGCATTTACTCTTATGAGTGTCGTGCTGATCATCTATATCATTAATTGTGACAACAGACCAGAGTTTAAGCTTGCATGGATGCTGCCTGTTTGTATGTTGCCAATCTTTGGCGTATTGTTTTATATTATGGTAAAGATCAATCCGGGAGCATATGGACTTAAGAAGAATATAGCCAGAAGAAGACAGGAAGCAGAGTCTTTTCTGAGACAGGATCAAGAATTGGTAAAAGAAATCGGAAAGGAATCCGAGCAACTCGCTGGTCTTTCCTATTACTTTGAACACACTGCACATGCGCCTATTTTCAGCAATACAGATGTGGCATATTATCCGAATGGACAGCCTTATTATGAAGCAGTCAAGCAGGAACTTAGAAAAGCGCAGGAGTATATCTTTATTGAGTATTTCATCATTGAAGAAGGAATCATGTGGAATACAATCCTGGGGATCCTTAAAGAAAAGGTCAAGGCTGGTGTAGAAGTAAGGGTTTTATATGATGGAACCTGTTCAGTCGCAGCTTTGCCATATGGGTATTACAAAAAGCTTGAAAAACATGGAATTCAGTGCAAAGAATATGCTCCAATCAAACCGATGCTTTCTACCTACCAGAATTTTAGAGATCATAGAAAACTTTTGATCATTGATGGTAAGACTGGTTTTACCGGTGGCATTAATCTTGCTGATGAGTATATCAACAAAAGGGAACTATATGGCTATTGGAAAGATACCGGTGTTAAACTTTATGGAGATGGCGTACGCAGTATGACGGTTTATTTTCTACAGATGTGGTATGCAGAAACAAACCGGGATGGGGAGTATGCGAATTACTTAAGAACGAAACGTTTTCGCGAGCCGCTTCCAACAGATGGATATGTTGTACCGTATACAGATGATCCTGTTAACGCAGAGGATGTGGCAGAAGATGTATATCGTAATATCTTAAACTGTGCAAGACGATATGTATATATTATGACGCCATATCTGATATTGGATCATGAAATGCTTTCTGCAATCTGCTTTGCTTCCAAAAGAGGAATTGATGTCCGAATTATACTTCCACATATTCCGGATAAAAAAATTCCATTCTATATTGCAAAGACATATTATCAGACGCTGACACAGGCCGGTGTAAAGATTTATGAGTATCTTCCCGGGTTTGTACATGCAAAGGTATTTCTATCAGACGATAAAGAGGCAATCGTTGGCTCGATCAATCTTGATTATCGTAGTCTTTATCATCATTTTGAAACGGCTGTATTTATATATAAGAATCCAGTTCTTGAAAACATCAAGCAGGATTTCATGGATACGATAGATAAAAGTTTAATGATCAACAATGATGAACTAAAGAGAATACCGATACCACAGAGGATATTAGGAAGACTGTTTCGCATATTTAGTGCATTACTATAATGACTTTCAAAAGGAGACAAACGATGCTGTTAGAAGAATTATTAGAAGGGCTTGAATATCAATGTATAAAGGGAAACACTCAAATCGAGGCAGAACATTTGGTATATCATACGGGAAAGATTGAAGAGGGCAGTATTTTTGTCTGCTTAAAGGGAGCAAATTTTGATTCACATCAG
>JAAYYM010000710.1 GCA_012515365.1 Clostridia bacterium | reverse complement strand
AGTGTGAAACGTGTTACAGCATTTATTATTACATAAAAATGAGAAAGCCGACTCCCTGAATATTCATCGAAGGAGTCGGCTTTAGGTTTGTTAATTTTTGTTTTGCGTAAGGCATTTTTGGCATTCGCCATAAAAATAAGTAACATGTCCATCTACTCTGCCGGGAAAATGCAGTCCTGCATCTTCATCAATCTTTAATAAATCTTTCATTTCTAAATCAATGACGCTTCCGCATTCTGTACAAACAAAATGATAATGCGGCATGATATTGGCATCAAAGTGGTCTGCTCCGTCACCCATATTCAATTTCTGTATTTCTCCGATATCCGATAACAAGGTAAGGTTGCGGTATACGGTGCCTAAACTAATGTTAGGAAATTCTTGTTTTACATTTGTGTATACAATATCCGCAGTTGGATGGTCTTTTCTGGTCATCAGAAATTCTTTGATTGCTTCTCTTTGACGACTGTATTTCAAATTCAAAGAAATCACCTCCAGTCTAACATCAGTAATAGTTATTGATATTATTATAAAGCATGAATAGCATATCTGTCAATAAAATGAGAGAAATAAATTTATACTAATTTTAGAAATGTTTAGAGTATTTATAGCGAACATGGTACAAAAGTATGATATACTTACCATTATATATGAGGTTTTCAGTTACTGTTGAAAGCCGAGGAGAACGATATGAAGTTAAAGACCAAGCTGACCATTACTGCATGTACCATTGTTATTTTGCCGATTATCCTTGCAACCTGTTCTATTTTGGTTCTGGGTGTTGTTCAAATGCGCAATATTAAGACGACCTATGGTATTGAAGAAGAAGGCAGCAGTTATGGTATTATGCTGAATCCCGTGCAGGCATTCAGTAAGGTAACCAGAAATATATATGAGCAGTTGAGTAGGACAGCAGATGTAAATCCATCGCTGTTGCAGGATAAAGAATATCTGAGAAATGTTAATTCCGAGTTACAGAGTAAGTCTTCCTATCTGATTATCAGAATTGGCAATGAAAATTATTATATCGGAAATGAAGACGATTTCTCCACGGTTGCAAGTCTACTCCCGAAGTATGAGAATGGTGAATTCGGAAGTGCCGGAGATTTCTACTTTGGAGATATACAACGGCTGTTAAAGAAAATAGATTTTACATCGGCGGATGGGGATCAAGGCAGTGTGCTGATTATTACAAAGGTTACCAGTTTGATGCCGAACTCATTTATTTTGAATGTTATCATGGTGATTACTTTGATTTTGATATTGACCAGTGTTTTGATGACGTCGTGGACTTATCGAAGTATTGTCATTCCTGTAAATAAGTTAAATAAAGCTATGCAGAATATTGCGGACGGCAATCTGGATTTTACAATAGAGGCAGACAGCGATGATGAAATCGGACATTTGTGCCGAGACTTTGAAGAGATGCGCAAGCGCCTGAAGGAATCAACAGAATCAAAGGTACAATATGATACCGAAAACCGCGAGCTTGTGAGCAACATTTCCCATGATTTGAAGACTCCGATTACAGCAATTAAAGGGTATGTGGAGGGAATTATGGACGGTGTAGCAGATACACCGGAAAAGATGGATAAGTATATCAAAACGATATATAATAAAGCAAATGAAATGGATCGTCTGATTAATGAGTTGACGCTTTATTCCAGGATTGATACCAATCGTATCCCCTATAACTTTCATAGAATTAATGTGGATGAATATTTCCGAGATTGTGTCGAAGAAGTGGGAATGGAACTTGAGGATAAGAACATTACACTGCATTATATGAATTATCTGGATAAGGACGTTCGTATTATTGCAGATCCGGAGCAGTTGCGACGCGTCATCAATAACATCATTGGTAATTCCGTAAAATATATCGATAAGCCGCGAGGTATTGTCAATATTCATATTATTGATATCGGAGATGCCATTCAGGTAGAAATTGAAGATAATGGAAAGGGAATTGCCACAAAAGACCTGCCAAGTATCTTTGAACGATTTTATCGTACAGATGCTTCCAGAAATTCTTCGCAGGGCGGAAGTGGAATCGGATTATCAATTGTTAAGAAAATCATTGAAGATCATGGTGGATATATATGGGCAACCAGTAAAGAAGGCATCGGAACAACGATACATTTTTGCCTGAGAAAATACCGGGAGGTAATAGAAGATGAACAGAATATTAATAGTTGAGGATGAGGAATCCATTGCGGAACTGGAGAAAGACTATCTTGAATTATCGGGCTTTGAGGTAGAAATAGAAAATTCGGGAGACACAGGGCTTGCAAGAGCATTAGAAGAGGATTTTGATTTATTTATCCTGGATTTGATGTTGCCAAATGTAGACGGATTTGAAATTTGCAAACAGATTAGAATTGCCAAGAATATTCCCATTATCATGGTATCGGCAAAGAAGGATGACATCGATAAAATCAGAGGATTAGGACTTGGTGCTGACGATTATATCACGAAGCCGTTTAGCCCGAGTGAATTGGTAGCAAGGGTAAAGGCACATCTTGCGCGTTATGAGCGGCTGATTGGAAGCAATGCCAATGCAAATGAAATTGTGGAAATCAGAGGACTTCGCATTGATAAGACGGCAAGAAGAGTTTATGTGGATGGTGAAGAGAAGAACTTTACGACCAAGGAATTTGATTTATTGACATTTATGGCACAGAACCCTAACCATGTATATACAAAGGAAGAGTTGTTCCGGGAAATATGGGATATGGATTCTATCGGAGATATTGCAACGGTTACCGTGCATATTAAGAAAATTCGTGAAAAGATTGAATTTGATACTGCAAAGCCACAGTATATTGAGACGATATGGGGTGTTGGATATCGATTTAAGATATAATAGGTTAAATTTAGATTTTGTTAAGAAATCTGTATTTAACTGACATAAAAAAGCATATCCTTTAGTATATAGGGGAAATTATTTTATATAATTTCCCCTATTACTATGAAAAAAGGAGACTCAAAGATTAGTGAAAGAGAAACAGATTTTGACGAATAATAATTTTGTACTACAGATGTTCCAAGGGGCACTCATTGGATTGGGTGCCGTTTTACCGGGTGTTTCCGGAGGTGTTCTCAGCGTTATATTTGGTATCTACAAACCCATTATGGAGTTGTTGGCTAATCCTTTCCGTAATTTCAAGACACACGTTCCCAAGTTAATTCCTTATATTATCGGAGTAATGATTGGATTTTTAGGAATTGCCAAGTTATTGGCATTTGTCTTAGAACGGTATCCGGCGCCTTCAGTTTGCTTGTTTGTAGGCTTAATCGGCGGAATGTTACCTTCTTTGTGGAGAGAAGCCGGCGAACAAGGCAGAAATAAAATGTCTGTTTGGTCGATGTTGACTGCTATGGTGGTTATCTTTGCACTTTTGATTGGTTTGAAAAGTGCATCTGTTTCGCTCACTCCCGGTTTTACATGGTACTTATTCTGTGGCTTTTGTCTGGCATTAAGTTTGATTGCACCCGGCATGAGCTTTTCAACTCTTTTGATGCCACTTGGGTTGTATACACCTTTTGTGGACGGTATCGGGAATCTGTCTATGGGTGTGCTGCTCCCCGGCGGCATTGGTGCATTGCTGACGGTTGTCTGCCTGTCAAAGGGGGTTAATTATCTCTTTGATTGTCATTATTCCGTTTCGTTTCATGCAATTGTGGGAATTGTAATTGCAGCAACGGTTATGATTATCCCATATGATAGCTTTTTTACTTCTTGGATGAGTTGGATGATTAATGTAGTATGCCTTGCAGTCGGGATTTTTGCTGCATTGATGCTGGATCGATTTAATGGTAAGATAGAAAAGAAGTAGAGATACTGTAAAACGAAGTGCATAGATGTTGCGGAAGGTGATAGATGTGTCATACTTTGATGATGCTTTAGCAGATTTTGTACAGAACTTTGCATATGGAGATGCAATTAGGCATCTGGCAGACAAAGGATATACGGCTGAGAGAATTAAAAAGGAATTCGATTATCCACTTTCCATGGAAAAGATAGAGAAAAATACAACAAGAGAGAAATCAGCAAAGGAAGAGGAGCGGCCATGATAGATTTTAATCGTTTGGACCAGTATAGAGAAAATAATCGAATTGAAGCCAAGAAAGCACTCGGCGGGTTACCTCTTAGCATATGGGAAACATATTCTGCTTTTGCCAATACACTGGGTGGAATTATTTTGCTGGGTGTTGTAGAACATGCAGATAAATCGTTGCATGCAGTGAATCTCTCTAATCCGGAGAAATTGATTAAAGAGTTTTGGGATATCTTAAACAATCCAAATAAAGTCAGCGTTAATATCCTCTCCGATAAAGATGTATTTGTCCAAGAAGTTGACGGGAATGATATCATTGTCATATCTGTTCCTCGAGCAGAGAGATATTACAAGCCCGTGTATATTGACGGAAACCCTATTTCGGGCACTTATCGTCGAAATGGTGAGGGTGATTACAAATGTACAAAAGAAGAAGTTCATGCCATGATGCGTGATGCTACTACGAAAACACAAGACATGATTATTCTTGAGGAAATGGATACCTCTGTATTTTGTGCAGAGAGTGTCAAAAGTTATCGTATGAGGATGAGATTATCACGGCCCGGACATGTTTGGGAAGTTCTTGACGATGAAAGTTTTTTGATGAAGATAGGTGCAATTGGGATTGGAAATGACGGCAAAAAGCATCCAACAGCTGCCGGTCTGCTAATGTTTGGTTGGGAATATGAAATTGTAAGAGAATTCAATAACTACTTCTTGGACTATCAGGAGCAGTATGATGATACAACGCGCTGGACGGATCGAATTATTTCATCATCCGGTGATTGGAGCGGAAATATCTATGATTTTTATTATCGAGTATATCATAAACTGATGCAGGATATTAAGGTTCCGTTTAGATTGGAAGGCGGAGAGCGAGTAGAGGATACTCCCATTCATCAGGCATTGCGAGAGGCGCTTGCTAATTGCCTTGTCAATGCAGATTATTATGGTAGGCAAGGTTTGGTTATTATCAAAAAGAGAAATCTAATAACGCTATCCAATCCAGGTAGTTTCCGTATTGAAATTGAAGCGGCAAAAAGCGGCGGCGTTTCTGATCCGCGAAATAATATAATCTTTAAAATGTTTAATTTGATTGATATTGGGGAACGTGCAGGAAGTGGTATACCGAATATCTATGGTGTATGGAATCAGCAGGGTTGGAAATTGCCGGTTATTACGGAAAATTATGAACCGGAACGTATCACGCTCAAGTTATCAATTGAAAAAAACGGCGATAAAAAAACGGCGATAAAAAACGGCGATAAAAAAACGGCGATAAAAGACAAAACACGAGAAAAGATTATTGAATATCTTACGGATCAGGCAGTTGTAAAGGCATCAGATATTGCTAAGGAAATTAATCTAAAACCATCAAGAACACGAGATTATCTAAAGGAACTCATTGGGGAAGATATTATTGTGGCAGAAGGTGGGAACCGTAATAGAGTATATAGACTTAAGAATTAGAACAGTAGTTTTTGGATTGGCTTTAAGAAATCTTTGTTTAAGTCGCGTTTAGAATAAAATATAAGTTTTTCAGAGCGAGATAAATGGAATTGTTGACTGTATTTGCCAAAATCTCCGGATTCATCGACAAAAATGCTTAATTCTTTCATTTGTTTTCCTCATAAAATAAAAAATGGCGGGGAGTCTCCCCGCCGATTAGGTTGGACCAGGGTCTTACGACCAGCCCAAATAAAATTGCACAAGTGCAAACAGATTCATATCTGTATTTATAGTATATCATAATTTATGCGATGTACAACATTAAATTGCAAAAAACAGCACTGGATTAACGTCCAGTGCTGTTTTAACGGAGTCGGAGGGATTCGAACCCTCGTGCCCCGGAGGGCTAACGCATTTCGAGTCTTTTGCTTATTGTAAATCTATTATAACTCTAGTAAGCGTTTAACAATTATGTTAAATACCAAATCATACTCAAACCCCTGTAAATACTGAATAAAAAATAAAACGTTGATAAAATCTTGATTTTTCCGAAAATTGGATTTGTGAAAAAGAAATCAAAATGGGAAGAACTCGGGGAGAACTAACCACGAGTGGAATGACTTTGTTCAGATGAATTATTCCATATTCCGGAAAGGAGCAAAATGGGTTATCAACGAAAGAAAGAGTTAGAAATCAAGTTAATGAATTATCCCACGGTACTAACCAAAAAGGATGTGTGCCATATTACCGGAGTCCAAAAAACCAGTATAGGAAATTGGCTGTTGAGTGGGAAATTACCATCGTTTCGTTGTAAAGGGGATTACCGAATACTGAAAGCAGATTTAATTGCACTTATGGCTACATCGGAATATCAAGAGAAACACGGGACATCAAAATAATAACTAATCACAAGCATCAGCAATAATCATTGTTGGTGCTTTTTCTATGTACAGAACAGGAGGATTTATATGTATTTTAAGGGAAATGAAGCAGAACAGTATTCGTTTTTACGGATACCAAGAATATTAATCAAGGATGAAAGATTTAAGGATATGTCATTAGAAGCAAAAATGCTATATGGTCTTATGCTTGAAAAAATGTCCTTGTCAGTCAAAAACAAATGGATAGATAAAGAAAATAGAGTATTTATCTACTATTCTACAGAAAACATCATGGATGACCTTGGATGTGGTAAAGGAAAATGTACAAAGATTTTAGCAGAACTTGATATAGAAAAAGGATATGGACTAATTGAGAGAAAAAGACAGGGGTTAGGAAAGCCAGATAAGATATACGTTCAAGATTTTGTTCATTATACAGGCTGTAAACAAGATGACGAAGGGAAATCTGAAAATAAGAAGTCCGAAAATCGAACCTCTGCAAACCCGATTACAGAACCTGCGCAGGCTCAAGAAACGGACACTAGTTATATAGATATGAGTTATATTGAACAGAATAATATCCAATCTATCAATCCTTGTGATACGAAAGAGATGGATGAGATTGATATGACAAATATGTATCGAGAGATTATCAAGGAGAATATTAGTCTTGATGAGAGCATGGAAGTATTGGATGATTCACAAAAACAGAAGCTACAGGAAATATATGAAATTATTTGTGACGTAGTCAGTGTAAAGCGAAAAACCATTCGCATTGAAGGTACAGAATATCCGTATGAAACGGTCAAAGCAAGATATTTGATGATTACGGAAAAACATTTGTTGTATGTTATGGATTGTCTGGATAAGACCACTACCAAAATTAAAAATATAAGAGCCTATTTGACTACAGCCTTATATCATGCTCCTACGACATTTCGAAATTATATTGACCAGACTGTACAACATGACATGTATGGTGGTGGATGGCAGGAAAAAGGTGTTTTACCGGAATAGGAGGCAGACATGAAGAAAGAGGTAATGGTTCGATTTTATATGGAAAAGCCGGAGGACGTTAAGGCTTACGAAAATCTGAAACAACTAGGGAAAATTCATAGTAAAAGTATCAAAAAGTTATTGCTTGATCAGGATGATAACCAATCAACAGTAGAATCTTATCAAGACGAAATAGAGAAAATGCTACGAAAAATTATACAGAATGAGTTAGATAATCTGTATTCTAAAGAGCCGGATACGGCTCATAGTTCGTTAACGGATGCTCCAAAGCATCCACTCACGTTCCCTCAAACAGGCCTCGCCGATTGAGAGCGAAATACCCCATTTGCACAAGGCTGCGCCTTATGCAAACGTATTTCGTCCTGCGGAGCCAAAGCCAGATGTCCGGAAACGGACAATCGTTCGTAAACAGGTGCCCTATGGCACCTACTCACAGAAAGGAGAACGTATGCCAAGACATTCATATTGTAGACAAACAAAGTTATCTGATATCGGTGGTCGAATTGATTACATCACCAATCCCGATAGACAGGAACATCTTTATGCCACATATGATACTGCTACACCTGAATTCTGGAAGCAGCTCAAGGAAGAAAATCATAAAGAGCATGATCGCTATGGTTGTTCCGGTATGGTGGTGGAGGGCAGAGAATGGATTATTGCATTGGAAGAATCGTTGACAAAGGAAGAACCGGAAATGATACTAAAATTTTTTACAGATACTTTCCGTGATAAATATGGTGTAGACTGTATTGCAGCT
>JAAYYM010000709.1 GCA_012515365.1 Clostridia bacterium | reverse complement strand
TCTACTTTTATTTTCGGTTCCATCGAGCTTGATCATCAGGCGATCAATCAATACCTGATCCAATGCATTTTGACCTAATAATGTATTTCTAATTTCTGTATTGATATGATTTACTGCCTGCAGGACATGCAGCTGATCATCATCCTTATCTCTTAGCTCTACAGCCTCAAATCGACCTGTAGATGCTCCGGATGGTACCGACGCACACCCTATGGTTACTTCCTTACAGATCGGAACCATCCTATGGTCTGCGTGAACCACATATTCGGCCACACTGCCGACATGTACCTGCGCTTCAACTGTAGGATTCCCTCTGGAATCCAGTATTTCTCTTCCATATACATTAATAATTGTAATTTCAAGCATGAAAAAAACCTCCTGGCACTTTTTGATAGTTTGTGCTTTTACGGAGGTTTTATTCATGACAGTTTTTAATTAATAACAAAGTCTATTTGCAACAGATTTTTTCTCTAACGTATGACTTTCACTGTCACTTTTACCACTTTTGATTTTTTATTTAAATCTGCATACTGATAGGGTACCTTAAACTGAAGAACATATGACTTCGACTTTTGCGTCTTTTTGAACGAAGCAGAATCTTTCATGTACAACAATTGTTTATTGGCATCATACGAAAAAATATCGTTATAATTCATTAATTCTGCAGTTGCCAACTCTTTTTGTGAAGCAAAAGTCAATGTACTGCCATAGAGGTCTCCTGTATAGGTGTTAAATAATGTGATATTTTTTTTAGATGCTGTAACTGTCGGTGCTGATTGTGTCACATTCACATTCACATAAAATATAGAAGCCGAATCATCATTTTCTCCTAAGTCATACTTCACTGACAGCTTATATGTTTTCCCCGCGCGAATACAGTTTCGAACGGTAGTATCGTATGTATCATCGTCCTTCACTTTGATGATAAATGAGGATAAATCATCTGCACAAGTCAGTATAAACAAATCTGAATAAGGACCAATCAGACTATAGTGTTTTGCTGACAAATTAGAATCCTTGATGTTTGGTATTACTGTTACACCGCTTTCAGGATCTAAAAGGTCGATTTTCCCTTTTTTACTGATGGTAACTGTTGGCTTTTTATCAACAACTCTGATGCGAAAGCTTTTTTCTATGTATGTTCCGGAATCCAGATCAAATCTCAGGATAAAGTTTGCTGTTCCGGCACTCACCCCGGCATTGGTCAGAATGGTGTTAATCTTGCCTTCACGCAGATCATAGGTAAACATAAGACTCGGTAACAAACTTTTAGCATATGCATTCTGAGCAAAAATTCTTGGTTTTTTCAGCTGATCTAATTCTGTATTATTCTTTATAGAATAAGTGAACGAATCCTGTACCCTTCCGTTTTTTTCAGCCTGTCTAAGATTAAACTGCATTTGCGTTTTAGAGAGCTGCAATGCCGGTTTTTGCATCGTTGTCATAAACTTCTGCGTCATATAGACATGTTCTCTCCAATTGTCATTGGATAATTTTAATTTGACAATTTGATTGATTTTTTCTGAACCAATCATGGAGAAATCAATGCTTCCGCTATCAGAAATCCGACCGTCTTGACCACCTATCCCTATTTTGCTCACGTAAGACGCATTCAGATCAGCAAAATCAATGGATGTGGAGGAATTCAGTATTTTCGCATTGATCTGATCATAAAGCTGTATGGAAGAGCTTTTAATATTCTGCTCCGGGTAAAAATAAACAACAGGCTGATCAGACTTAATCAGTGCTTTTGTTTTCTTCGTTTTCACCGGTAAGATAAAGGTCTGATCTGTATGATCTAAATATCCATTAAAGCTGACAGGTATGGCGATTCTGACCACTGATGGTATACTTGCATAGTTTGCATTTATATAGCTTTTTTTCTGATAGATTGTTCCGATTTTGGTATTCGGATCATAGTCTACGCTATAATATAGATTGTAAATGTTATTAACAATCACCTTGTCTGCATCTTTACCTGATACAGAAAATTTACCGACACCATCACGATAAAATAGATTTGGAGCATACAACAGTTTTACTTTGGCATCCGGCTTTGCCCGTTGTACTTTAATCTTAATCGGACAGTTGTATGTATCTCCACCTACCAGCGGTATTTTGATCTGTCCGCTGTAAATTCCGTTTGGAATCTTTATAATTTGATTATGTGTATCCTTAATTTCTTTTGCTTCAAGTGTATATTGTCTTTGGTCTGTTCCACTGACCGGTGTCAGCTTAAACAGATATGAGATTTCTTTTCCTACGAGGCTGATACCGATTTCAGATACATCCTCTTCACTTGTTACTGTAATGAGCGTCTTTTGTATATCGTCATATACATACATTTCATCTATTTTGGGCACGTAATCTTTTGCAATAATCCTGATCGAATCGCTGACAACATCCTTTGTGGCTTTGTCATTGGTATACGAGGCCTTAATCACTGCAACACCGGTACTGCCATTCAGTACGATTTTCGGTTTTCTATTCTGATTGCTGTCTATATAAAACTTGACCTGTGCAACCGAGGTATCAGAGGATGACCAATCAAGCTCTTCTGCTGTATATACGGTTTTTTCCTGATCAATCAAAACATCGATCGGAATTTCGGTTTTAAGTGTACCTGTATCATCATTCGCGGCCGAAATAGGTGCGGTAATCGTACCTTGGTCAATTGGATACTCCTGTTCATTTTCACTGATAATGGTGATCCCTGTGACTTCACGTGTTCTGACAATTTTGATTGTTTTATCATAAATAAATTTCTTTTTTCCTGCCACTGTCATCGTGATCCGGATTTTGGCATTTCCCACTTTAAGCGGTGTCACAAGCCCTGTTTGGGATACAGATGCAAGCTTGGGTGTCAGAGATTTAAATTCAAATGTATACGCTTGATCTTCAGCATCTTCTTTATTTTCTAATGGTGCGCCAATGACAAGGGGCTTCGGTGCAAGCGTAATTGTTTCACTAAGCATCAAATCAGACGCTGTATCCTCTCCTATTCCACTGACTGTAGTCACCGGAACAGGAATGATTGTATCAAATCCATATTCACTCTGATCAGCAGGCTCATAATGAGCAGAAAATCCTTGAATCCGGATCTGATCATTTGCTGTCACGATCGTATCCGGATTCTGAAAAGTCCATTCCGGATAAACATCATAAAAACCAGACTGTTCACCAAACTGTTTTAACGTCCGATTTGAATATAAATTAGTAATGTAATGAAGTGTCGGTAGTTCGGGTGATGCTTCTTTCTTTAAAATAAGCGTAATGGGGTCACCTTGGACGCATTGTTCGCTCCCTTGTGCCTGTATATGAAAGGTGATCGTACCCGGTTTAGATGCTTTAAAAAGTACCTCTCCCTGTGTCACAGTATTTCCGCTGATTGAAGGAAGTTTAGCCACTTCACTATAGGTGATGATATGTTCTGGATCTTCATCGAGCACTATTTGAAACTGA
>JAAYYM010000756.1 GCA_012515365.1 Clostridia bacterium | reverse complement strand
TGTACTGGGGGAGTTGTTGCGTGCCATTGGCCGCAGGGGCTACGAACGTATAGACCGTCGTACCTGAAGAGGTCGTGCCGTTCTTCAATTCCAGCTTGTCCCCCACCGTAAGCCCGTTCCAGTAGATGTTTCCATCCACCAGAATAGTGCGCCCGGTCTGGATGAGCTGATCGCCCGAGAATGTGGTCGGCACCCACTTGGACGCTGCGTAGGCAGAGCCCGCAATCAAGACGACAAGGATTAAAAATAAATACTTCTTCATAACGCCTCCATTTATTTAGTTCTGATCGTTTCTGCCTCTGCCTCTAACGCAGCCAACTCCTCAAGAGGCGTGACCTGCTTGCCTCTGATAGCCTTCACAACAGACCCTTGACCTAAAGCAATATCGGAGAGAAGGCGAATACGCTTTTGGTCGATAGCGTTGAGGGAGGATAGTTTCTCCGCCTGTGCCCTAGCCTCGGCTTCCTGCTGGTCGAGTTGCTCTGGTGTCAATGAGATAACGGCATTCTCATTCACAACCTCGACCTCCTTCTCAGCATCAGCAAGATACGCTCGATAATCAGTGTTCGCCTCGTTCTCTGGGATAAGAGCAAGGTCTGACATTCTTCGGATGTATCCGTCTTTAAGTTTTTGGTATTTCATATTTTCTCCTTATTAGTCTGTTGCGTAGATGAGAACGCCAGAAACAAATTTAGTACCGCTAGAAGTCCAAGCACCTGCAGAAGAATCCTTGAAGCACGCCACGAGTGTTGCTCCGAGAGAAATCTGACAAAACGCAAGCGTGTCCACAAACGAACCGTTGTCCTTAGCCCTTGCCATTGCGTTTGCACCTCCAAGCACAGAAGATGCTGCGTCTGGCACAGTAAATCTAGTTGTCGCGTTGCCGCTTGTTCCTTCTATATAAAACCTAACAATACGCAGTTTTCCTATGCTTGTTATCCATATTAGTTTCGTCGAAAAACTGCTCCATCCAGTAATTGTAGACGTATTAGAATAGTCAACGGTATTCTCCGTTTCTGCTGCCTCTTCTGCCGCTGCCTGCGCGAGTTCAGCCGCCGCCTGTGCTGCCTGTGCGGCCGTGACGGCTTGATCCAGATCCTCAACAGCTGCCTCAATATCCGCGAGACTCTCCTTGCTGTTCGCCATCGTTCCGTCGGTTCCGTCCCATACCAAGGCGTGGCCGTCCTCGGGCGTCGGCAGGACAATATCCAGTTGCTCCTTGGTCAGATCCAACTTGACGCAATAATCCGTGATCTCTTTGAGCTGTTGGATCTGGATACATAAAGCGTCCAGAGCACGCTCGATATCCGCCTCGGAGAACCCCCCGCGGATAGGGACATCCACAGCCTGTTCATACGGCTTGTTGCGAAGCATCAGGATGTAATCATAATCCGTCGGCTCTGCGTCAAACGTGACCGTGCCTTCCTCGTCTGCGGTGTCGAACGACATAGAGAACCCTGTGGTGAGTTTCGTCGCTGTCTCCGTCCCGTCCCCATTATCGACGATGCCGTAGACCTCAAGTTCGGTCTCGGCGTCGATGCGGAAGTCAAAGTCATACGTCGTCCCCGACATCGCGAGGCGTGTTCGGTTATCCGTTTTGGTGATCATCTGCTTCTCCTTGGTTCCGGTTCCTGAAGTAAGGGCCCAATAAACCGAACGACATTCCCGACAGGCATCCCGGTAAACGCAGCCCCTACTACCGCTGTATCCATAATACCACTGCCCACCTTATTGAGCCAATCTTTCTTCGCCTTTTTGGGCGTCCGGGAGTACTCTTCCTCCATAATGAGATCGTGCAACCCTGAAGTTATCTTCGCAAAGGCTTGTCCGGCGTCCTCTAAGGCATTTGCGACAGGGTGCCGGATCGACCACGACCGAACACTGCCCCCGCGAATAAGCCCCGAAATCGCGATGTCTGCCAGTTCCCGAACCCCGAAAACAAGCCCGAAGGGGCCCGAAAGAATGTTCACCAGGAATTTCTGAAGGTACGCCTCCGCGTCCTTGACTTGTTCGTCCTCCCGACCCTCATCAGGTAGCTCTTTCAGCATATCGAAGGGGAGGCGGATGAACGCGGACATCAGCCCGTTCAGCACATAGACAACGGCCAGTCTCTTCACATACTTCGATACATCGTCCCAGCTCTTCGCACTCTGCTTCAACTCCAGATTTGCTCTGTCCACCATGTTGCTGAGGGCGTCTATCTCTGACCCAAATACCGTCACCGCCCGCTCCCAGAACCCTTTGCTGGCCAGCATGGCGGACCGATCGTTGACATCGAAAGGCGCCTGGGTCTTACGGACAACCTCCTCCGCCCTCTCTGCTACCCGACGATAAAAGGCGTCCCCTTTAAGCTCCGGCTGCTTATCCTGCACTTCAGCCTTCACCGCTCGCCAAATAGACCCAATGACCGCGCGGTCCGCCTTCCGGATCCCGGACAACATCCAATCGTGGTATGTGCTCTCCCCGGTGAATGTCTTTCTCACGGCAGACACATCCACTAATTCCCCGATCTCTCGGGTAATATGCCCCTCAAACCGGTCGTAGAGAACGGGAGACCACTCTTTTATCTCCTGCGCGGTCTCCTTGCTAATAGTCGGACGGAAACTTGCCCCCCAATGCTTGGGGTCAAGTTCGGCCAGAGACGAGAAATGCGCGGTGTATTGCATGAGCGCGATCCGGGGATTCAACCGGAGGATAGACTTAATGACCCCCTGATTGGCCGTCTGAAACACAAGATCGAGATCGGTCATCGCAATAAGCTCGCCCTCGACCCGCTGAATATGTCCCTCTAATGCCTTTAGATAGTTCTCGCGCCCTTGGCTGATGAGCTTCGCACGGAACTCGTTATTGTTCACCAGTGCCTTGGCCGCCCGCAAGGGTGCGATATATGTCGCATACCTTATGGCCCGAGATGATCCTTCCTGAACGGAGGCGAATATGTCGTCCAAATATATCGGAGCGTCGGACAACACCCTCTCCTTCAACATCCCCATCCCCTCAAGAAGAGCATGGTGGATGGATTGCTTGGCCAGTATTTCTTTCATCCGAGAGCGGAGGTTCTCATTGGCTCGAATATGAACATAGTTGTCCTCTGTGGCAACCCTTTTACCGAGATGCCGAAGCGAAGCGGTATTGAGGAGGTCTTTCTGAAACCCGTTGAGATACTCCGAGATCACCTCGGCTGCTCGCGCAAGTTGCGGATCGTTCTCCACGCTCTCGATTATAGAGATAACTGTTTCCGCGGGCACTTTGAACGCAGTGCCCCGGAGATCTTTCTTATCAAAAGACAGCCCCCCATTAAGAATGTGCCGAGCCTGCTTCTCATTCTGCATGGCCAGATAAAAATAAAGTCGCTGTGCCGGGGTGATGTGTATCTTCTTATCCCCCTCCGGGCCAACGAAAGTATAAGCGGTTGTCTCCACCCCACTACGCTTCTGGGCGATATATTCACTCCACTTAGCCAAAGGCATACCCTTCAGGTTGCCCATAAAATAGTCTTGGACCGCCTGCTCGAGTCGAAGTGTGAATACCCGGGCATCATTGAACCCCGCCCAGACGACCTGTTTGATCGGCCCGCCGTCCGAGCCGTCCAACTCCTGGGCGATAATGTCAATATGCCTACGGGCCAGAGTAACGATGTTCTTTACTTTACCAAGAACTCCCTCCCCGCGAGAGAGTTTAGACGGGTCGATCTCCTCCGCCAAGAGCGTCTCAGACAGGGGGGCTTTAGAAATACGTGCCATGACCTCACGCATGAACGCATCCCGGTCCTTTAACTTGCGCCCGTAGAGGAGGGTGGCTTTCGTCTCCGCCGCTTTTATGATCTGCCCGAGGACATCATTCATCGCCTCAATATCCTCGGACTTCATATCCCGGAGGGATTTGAGGTCGAGCTTCTCGATCTTTCGAACCTCCTCAAGCGGAATCGTATTGTCCGGATCCCGCACGATGATATCCGCCAGCTTCTCAAGACGCATGGCCGTTTTGACGGATAGCTTAGTCGGGCTTAAATCTTTGACGAGATTGCGGATAGCCGTCGCATAACTGTCGTCGATCTTGGCGAGGACCTTCTCATTCGTGAGTTCTTGGAAGCGGGAGATCTGCTCGCGCTGGTTCTGCTTCTCCTGAAGAGCGTTGATGCGCTCTTTGATCTCCGGCAGAATACGCTCAAGTTGCTGCATCGTCTGGGTGTTGAGGATCGAAGCGGTAAATTTCTTCTGGTCCTGCGGAGTGAGGGCCTTAGACTTCACGAAGTCGAGGAGAGATTTCTGGATGGCCTGTACCCTCTTCTTGGTTATGGCCGTCGGGCTCTTGAGCTGTTGGTCGATCTTCTGGAGCTTCGTATTAAGAGCCTGAAGCATTTTGGGGTCGATAACCGGAGCTTGCTCCCCCGCCGTCTTGAAGTCTTGGGGCCCGCCAGGCTCAACAAACGCTTTCTCCTGCTCGGTCACACCCACGGTCTCGCGCTGCGGGGCAGCTTGCGAAACAATCTCCTGCACCTTCTCCATGGCCGGAAGCTGCACCGTCTTCGGCTTCTCAACAAACCGGGCCACCACCTCTTCCTGCGTCAGCACTCGCGCTTCACCCGTAGGCTTCCCCGCCTCCTCCATCAAAATGTAATCCCCGTTCTCGGAACGAGTGATGCCCGCATCGTGCAATTCAAGCTCGGTCCTGGCCGCCTTCAGCGCCTCGTTCATGCCCGCCTGCAAAGCCTTATTTGATAACTCGCCTGCTTTCTTCTGGTCAAAACCGTTGTCCACAAAAAACTGTTTCGCCTGGGCCCGCATAGCCAACGTGGGACCAACTGACGCAGGGCCGCCTAAAGCAGCCCCCACGGCCCCGGCAACGAGGATATTGGCCAACCGGTCAGCCCCGGGAGTATCTGTCAAATTAAAGGCCGCCTCGACGCCCTCTTGCCCCGCCTGCTGCGTGGACTCCTGTATGCCCTCTGTTACAGCAGAAAGGACCGCACGGCGGATCGGGGTGCCGGCCACGGTGATCATGGTGTGCAGCCCAATAAACTCGGGAACCCCCTGAGAGATACCCAAGAGGCCGCCGATAACGGAGGCCTCCTCAAAATTCTTGCCCTTCTTCCGAGCTGCTGCAAACCCCTCAAAGAACGACCCGCCGGTGATCGCCAAAGCTGGTGCAGCCGCCCCCATCATCATGGCCACGCCCAAGCTCATCAGGATCGAACCAGCCCCCTGTGTCAAAAGACGAGCAGGATCATATTTTGACTCGCCCTCTCGGCCCTTCATATAGAACTCTTGAGCCCTTTTAGCCCGCTCATCCCACTCGGCGCTCATTTGGAGATATTCTTTACCGAGAGTCTGAGCCTTCGGGCTTGGGTCTTTCAAATAGGCGTTGCCAAAGAATAATAACGAATTCGAAGCGAGCTCTGGAACCCACCCTGTGAAGACCATGCCAAGATCATCCGCCCGTTTCTTCCAGAAAGACGGCGGGGCGTCCTGTTCCTCCATAGCCACGGGCTCGAAGAGGTCAAGATCCTCCGCCGCCATAACAGAGGGAACCCCCACGGCAGGAGCAGAATCAAGCAAAGCTAAATCTTCAGCGCTGACTTCCGGCATTGGTCGCCTTTATCTGTTGGATCTTGTCCATCATCTCTTGAGAGACCTCGTAGTTCGGAACACCGAAGTCGCCAATAGAGAGTATCTTTAAGGGCCCGAACTTAGTCGGGAGGTAATCACCCACCTTGAAATCCGTGCCGTAGCCATTCGAGGACAGCCACCCGCGGAACACATACTGTTTTGCTACCTCCGGGGTCATGGTTATTGGCATCTTGCCGTCGCGCTTATCCATCAGGTACTCATCGAACGCATACATCATTACCTTGGGGTCGTAGCCAGTCTTGGTCTTTTTGACGGCCTTAAACAACTCCATGACGTTCTTCTGGTCGCCCTGCCCAAAATAACTCTCGACGCCCGCCGGGGTTCCCCCACGCTTCCAGTCCCAACGCCAGTCTCCTTTGAAATTCTCTTCCATGAACCCTTTCGTATAGGCGCCATAAATAGACGCGCTGAACTCCTCAAAGGTGCGCCGCGAAATCTTTCGGTCCTCCACAAATGCCTTCATCAACTCATCCCGCATTGTGAAGAGAGCATCCATCTTCTCTTTGGGCGACAAGACCGATTCCGCCCCCGTCTTGTCAACTAGCTCTGCCATCTTCGTCGCGATCTCCTGCTTCCGGAGAGGATCGTCCGTCCGTTGCTGGGTATAAGCCATATTCAATTTGGCCTTGCGCAACGTCTCAATAAAATTCAAGTCTTTCGTCATGGTGTTGACCTGGGCCGGGGAAAGCGTCCCATTCCGCGTGCCTTCCGCCAACTCGAATTCCAAAGAAGACGCCCGATGCGTAAGACTTTTCATATCTAAAGCGCCAAACTGTCCCATAAGCTCCGCTGAAGAACTCAACGCATCCGCCTGAGTCTTTAGCTCGGCACGCTGTGTCTTTGTAGCCAACGCCTCCGCGATCTGCTTCCCGATCTGCTCGCGCTTGTCCATAGACGCAGAGCTGAAATCACCGCGGTTATACGCAAGGTAAACCGCCTCTTCCTGCCCGTTATCAATAGCGTTGTCAATGGCATATTGCGCCTTATTATCAAGCGTGTTCTGGATAAACTTTGACGCCACATCCACGGTATACCCGTGATCAATCAAGGCCTGCTTCAACCCGTTTATCTGGGCAACTTGGGAGGCATATATCGTGCTGTCGGAGAAAGGCGCCTGCACTTGTTGTTCCGCCGCAGAAAATATTTTGTTGAGTTCCTCCTTCTTCTGGAACTCAAACTTATTCTGGATAGCCCGGACCTTGTACTGCGCCTCTGAGCCCTGGAGCGCCATATCCACAGCCTGACGGGTGCCCCCGTTGTCGAGACCCCCCAGAATACTCTCCCGGACTTGCTGACTGGCCTCATCATATTTCGCCTGGATATCTTTAGACTGGAGACCAGGAGTACCCAGGATCTCCCCCTCCTTCTCGGCCATCGCAACTGAATATTGAGATTCAGCGATCGAGATGTCAAGTTTCTGCTGCTTCTCCTTCACTTCCTCCGCGATAGTGAAGGCCTTCTGCGCAAGATTGCCAACCGCCTGCGCCACGATCTGTCCGCTCTGATCAAGCGAGGGGATCGGTGTCCGCTCTGAAGCCAACTTACCTGCTGTGTATGTAGGAATTTTCATAATTACGTCGTAATCTTCGCTGTGGTTGTAGTTGCCGGCTTGGTCTTATCAAACATCCCGCCTTTATACGCCCCGAGAGCCGCGGTACCAACACCCCCAAGAATACCGGACACCAACTGGGCCCGCCCGGTAGAACGAGTCGTGGAGGCCTCGGTTTCGAGATAACTTGACTGGGCTATACCCGAACGCCTAATGGCGTCAATTTCGATCTGGAATTCTTTAAAAGTATCATCCCCAACGATCAAAGGTGTGCCTTCTAATGACACCCCGGAAGCGAGATACGCCATCCTTTGTTCGGCAAGGAACTTCCTGCGCTCGGTCTCTTTCTGCCCCGCGGAGACTTCAGATTCCTGACGGGCAATACGCGCCTGCTCCTCCATCGCCGAGGCCTGTTTCTTGGCCGCTTTGTCCGCCTGCATCCCGGAATATATCTGGCTTCCCGCCATGGCCACAACGGCAATCGTCATCGTCACAGGATCAAAACAAGACCCTGGCGGGTAGATAGAGAACTTTCTGGCCAACCTCAATGCGTATGTCATGCCTGCCTCACAATCGACATCATAAGATGATCAATACCGTCCCGCCCAAAGCCGCGCATCCGTCCCTCTTCCTCAAACCCCAGAGACTTGGCAAAGCGCACAAAACATGCTTCATCCCGACAATTTAACTGTACGCGATTAAAAACATCTTTCAAGTTATTCACAGAATTTCGAAGCGCTCGGTACACCCCCAATGGCTTAACAACGAACTTCTCCGATGGAAAGAAAGAAACCTCACACACCCGCTCGCTCAACGGCCAGTACCCGCCAATAGCCAAGACCTCTCCCCCGTCACGCACAGTCCAAAACGGGCCGTTCTCCATAGCCATCAACACGGGCAACACTCCGCCTCTCAGATTCCAATGCTCGAGCCCGATGCCGTTCGCCAGCCGGATCTGCGCGTAATCTGTGAATTTGAACTTCTCGATCGTCATTTCTCCCCCACGTCAATGGTTATATTCATTATGTTTAACGTGCAAGGATAAGGAGCATCCTGGACATAAATGATCTCTTTGTCCGCTCCCCATCGGTCCTCAACGGGGAGAACAAGTGATCCCGTATACGGCACCGGCGGCCGGTCTGTCAACTGCCCCTCCTCCGACGCATAGATGTCCTGCAAAGTATAAAGCGAGGTGCCGTACTTCACCCCGATCGTATTCGCTACCGTCACGGCCAACTGGCTGATATTTTTAGCGAACGAAATAGAGTTCTGCACCTGACCCACGAGGATGAGGTTGAGAGGTATCATTATCCCTCTGTACTTCTTTCCGAAGAGCACATAACTGGCTTGCCGCACCAGCGTTGCCACCCCGGCTGTCACCGTCACATCAGGATGGATACGTCCGTCCGCGAGGACCTGCACTGTTTCCCCCTCGAGATGATGCAATCCGGCAACCGACGCGGCCGACATGAACCAATCCCCGGCCGGGATGGCACTGGCTGAATCAAAATCGACTTCAATATCGCAAGTAACTTCCGTCGCACTCACATAGGCCGTGATGCGGGCCTGCCCACCTCCTGCGCGATCCTGATACCTCTTTGTCAAAATCTTTCCTACGTCTGTTGCGGCGAAGACATTCCCCGACGCCGTGAACGCGATGTCCTCGCCTGTAACAGCCCCGGGGGTAAGGGTATACGCACCTCGATCTGATCCGTCCCACACAAGGCTTGAATCCAGATAAACGGCCTCCCGCTGGGCTTCATACACTTCGTCCAGATACGCAGCATTGTCAGCGGTTTCGTCGCCTGTGTAGTAATCGTTACGCTCAAGTCCTTCCCATGGGTTGTTAAGATATTCGATATAGCGAGTGGTTGTGCTGTTGATCGTGCGCTCAACCACGAGATACAACCGATCAAAGTCATCCGCTTGCGGGACCACACAGATATCAATAACCTTCGCATCCGTACCCCCAAGCGTGTGCCGGTGCCACCCGGTCTGGTCTTCCTTTGGTTTTATCGTCAAGCATACAAGCACGCCGTCTTCCCGGACCGCCCACAACAACCCGACCTTCCACCGTTGCAAAGCGATCTTCTTGATCCCGCTCTTGGAGAGATGCGGTGCCACAAAAGAACGATCGAATGATTTATACCTGTCGGCCAGGAGGTCATACTCAAAACTCCGCAGTGTTCTCCCACCCTTCTGGACATAGAATATAGTTTGCCCGTCGGTAGCCGGAGCAACACCCCGAACGCCGACAGGATCAATGGGTCGGATACGGAAGTTCGTCGGGGTGATCGCCGCATCACTCCCACCATCAAGACCTACAACGCCGCCCTCTGTGCCAAAAGCCATGAAATCAGCCAACCCCTCAATCCAGTGGATATACGCGATATCCCCTTGCGCCGCATTTAGATTTGCAATAATGGCGTGATCCGCATCGGAACCCGTCGTGAAATCGTCATACCGAGCCTCGCCCGTGTCCGCGGGTCCGCGACTCCGCACCCAACGATTCGGGTTATATTTAAGCCCGCCATAATACAGACAGCCCTCAAAATAGCAGACGGCGCGCGGATAGTTTGCTAAAGTCGCGGTGCCCCCCGACGCATAGGCGGTATAAGCTGAAGTGTTGACCGCAACCCCGGCCAACGTCTTCAAACTGAAAGTATTGGTGTTGATGTAGACCACGATGTAATGATTGCTGTTGAGTTCAGTCATCCCGACAATGCCCGTGATCAGGACGACTTGTCCGTCAGTGAACCCGTGACTTGTGGCTGTTACAACCCCGGGGTTGGCTTGAGTGACTCCTGTGATGGTCTTGCCTCCGGTCAAGAAAGGATCCCCCGTCCGCGAGAACGTCGAGAAGGCCCACGATGTTGCGCTGTACCGGGACAACCGATAGGGCGCATAATCCACGTGGGTAAAG
>JAAYYM010000708.1 GCA_012515365.1 Clostridia bacterium | reverse complement strand
CATATCCAAAAACTGATACTCAAATCTTAAGCCACTGATTTTTGAAATCCGATCCATAAGCGCAACAACAATTCCTTCTGCCTGACCTTCTTTATTTTGAAAGCTTAATGGAGAACGATCTCTCATCAGACCGACCTTGATCGCGTCGGAACTCGTGATATAATTCATTTCTTCTACGGTAAACTGTGCATTATTAGCTGCTGCACTGGAGTCATAATATTTGTGAAAAAGACTGGGTTCGAAATCTACATCTATTTTGATTTCCTGTAATGCATAATTGATTTGCTTCAGATAAGGACTGTCTTTATAAGAAATGATATAATAAGCGTCAGCACCAAAAGTAGCCAGTAAAGATAAATCACTGTGATTTGCAAGATGTTCGCTGCACATTGCGTCTATTTTTCCTTCATTCAGGGCATTCAGCAGCTCTTCTTCTGTTTTGTACTCTTTCATTCGATATGTAAAATGATTTTGCTTTGCATAATTATGAAAGATCGTGAAAATCGCATTGTTATTCACAATACCGATCGTCATCCCATCAAAATCTGCAAAATCTTCATAATACAACTCATTATTATGCAAATGGGTATATAAAATCCCCGTCGTATATCCGATCGGATACATTGAATAGTCAAAGGTTTTAGCACGTTCTTCTGTGTACTGTGCATTACAAAGAATGTCTATCTCTTTGTTTTCAAGCATGCTCAACAGTTCTGTCCACTCTCCGGGTACATACTCAAACTGATAACCTGTGTATTTTGATATTTCATTTAAATATTCAACGCAATAACCACTGTAGGTTCCATCTGGTTCCTGATCAATAAAGCCATGATAGTCCATATAGCCAACGCGTAGTGTCTGTGTGTTTTCTTCATTTTGCTTAGGAGTATCGACTGTTTCTGCAAATCCTTTTGTATGGCCCATCAAAGTAATTACAAAGAGTAGTATCAGAACAACCAGTGTTTTTTTTGTCAAATTCATATTTATGTTCTCCTACAGTTGTTTCTTTTTGTAGCTTCTGAGGCTTCTATCTGCCAATAGTCATTTCATCATTTATTATACATGAACTGACATTTTTATTCAATGGAGTGCGATTCTATCGCCGCATATAAATCTTCCGGTTTAAATGGTTTGATCAGTCGTGCATTCATTCCTGCATCTAGCATTCGTTTCTGTTCTTCGGTAAATGCGTCTGCCGTTAATGCAATAATCGGTATCGTTTTAGCATCCTTTCTGTTGCGCTTTTTGCAAAGCTCATAGAGTTTTCCCATTGTAGGTTCAAAATAGCTGCTTACTCCCGGACTGGCTTTTGACATTTCCAAAAGTCCCTCTTCATTATGTGTAACCGTATTGGCTGCATGTGCTATTCCAAGTCCATATGCCATAGAAGAAATGTGCCCCTGGATCGGAATATATCCGTTTTGCTTGATCACCTCACAGCATTCAACAAATTCCTGATAGTTCTTCGGTACGGATAAGCCCAGGCTCTTAAGCATGGTCTTATTTACGAAGAGTCCTCTCATCTCACCTCCAAGTGGATAAGAATACTGATATGTAATCTGTGTATTGTCATCTGACAATCTGGTATGTAAATAGTTATCGCTTAAATCAGGGGTCGTATCGGAAAAATCAATTTCAGGATCCGCTGCAAAGTTGTAAAAATAATCTTCTGTAGTCGTTCCCGTCGGTATTTCTTCTTCTGTTTCCTCATCTTTTAGCATGTACTCTTCGTATTTGACATCCTTTCGCAGAATTATGTCAAGCTGATTGTCTTTAAAGAGCTGCACTGCATTTTTGTCATAGTCTTCTATGTATTCAAGCTGGATATTCACATTCGGATATTTTTTCATGAACAAATTGGCAACTGTGTTAAGCGCCTTATTGGTCTCTTGTGGTATCGCTATTTTCAACGTGACATTTTGTGTCTGATCAAGCCCTGATACCGGCTGATAAGTCTTTGTGGCACCACATCCCATATTTGCCACAAACATAGTCGTCACCATGGCTATTGTCAATACGATAGATAATCCTCGTTTCATCTTCATCGCTAGATACCTCCGTTTTCTGAATCAGTAAATCGCTTAGCTTGTTTTCCTCATATATTTAATTTAATAAGTTTACTTTTCTTCATGATTTGAAATATCAGTCAAATACATGATATAGACCTTGCGCCCTTTCATTTCGGATTGTTTTGCTTGAACTTTAATACATTTACCTTCCTCCGGAATGGAAATTGTAATAATCTTGTATTCCTGTTGATTAATTTCAAATAACGGACAAAATGAACAAGGCGTCTGTTTATTAGCAAAATAATGAAAACAACGTTTATCGCTTTCATTGATCAGTTTTCGTTCTTTTGCATCAATTCCAAGTGTAGCCAGATTTTCTACTGCATATTGTTCGGCGGCTCTGTTGGCGTATAATAATTGATAAGTTTTATCCTCTATCACATAAAGCCTGTTAATTGAACCATCTGCCAGCTGAAAAAGGAAATCGCGGTCAATATCCGGATATCCATATGCAGTGCTTGCTCTAGTGCGAGTACAATCCGGCATCAGAACTTCTCTTAAATAGTTGAGGCAGTTGTCTGTCACCTGTCCCTTTTGTGCAATATCAAGGATTGCTGCGGCATTTGTGCGACTTGGGAATCCTCTTCCATTTTCCCACCGATTCACAGAGATGACTGCCTTATTCAGTTTTTTTGCCAAGTCTTCCTGCGTCATCCCTAACTCCAAACGCATGAGTCTTAGTGCTTCTTGTAAACTTATCGTACTCACCCCCCGTACATGGAATATCTGTTTCATCCATAATCATTCACTCAACAAGATTCCTTCTCTGTATAATTATGTTATATTTATTGCAAAAACGATGTGTAAAACGATGTATTTTGGAATAAAATAAACAGATTTGAAAATCTTTTCCTGTTTTTATTCTTTGTTCTATATCACTTGCAAAGATTTTTTTAGCATTTCTATATATTGATCAATTACCAAAAACAAGTCTTCTTTTTGCTTTTCCTTTTGCTTGTCTTTCGTATCACCTACATGATAAAAATAAATCAATCGTTGTATCAACCCAATATAATTTGATGAAATCATCAGATACATATTTGACGGATTAATGTCATCTCGTATGGATCCATCCGCTATCCCATCCTGGATGCACTGAATTACGATATCACGAACTGGCGCATCATAAGCTATTACAGGGAGATCCCTGTATACTGCTGCTCTAAATGCTGTCGTATATGCTCTTACATATGCTTTGGCACATGACATGTCCTCTTTGTTATGCTCTGTTTGCATATGTATTAACAAAATCAGTCTTTCTAAACCATTTAGCCCATTCAGATCTGCTTTTTTGTATCGCTTGGCAAACGCTGTATATATCTGATTTAAATGTCTGACTGCAGCGTCATAAAGCAGCATCTCTTTGTCAGGGAAATAGCGGTTCAGTGTGCGTTCTGAAATACCTGCACGACTGGCAATCTGGGATAAGGCTACTTCTGCTCCATCCGCATTAAGCTTACACGTAATTACAGAATCCAAGATCCTGTTTCTCATAGCATCATTTTCTTCTCTTTTCATAATTACACCCAGTTCATTTCTTTATGTACAATATTATACCCTATTCATTTCATATATTCAATTATTTTACATCACTGGTTGTTATTTCTTTTCTTTACCTGTTGTTTTATTTTGACTATTCATTTTTTCAACAGAATATTAAATGCATCAAAATAGTTTTGTGATTTTCCTCGATTGCTTACTTCAGTTATTTATTTCCATAAACACTGCAAAAATCGTTCAGATAGACTGCCAGCATCTTCTCCTTCAAGCATGGTCTTCACATTCATATACGCATTTCCAAAATCAATCTCGTACTAAAATTCAAAAAGAAAAAGCTGGTTATCTTCATCATATCTAAATCCACACGACAACAGGGTATTG
>JAAYYM010000707.1 GCA_012515365.1 Clostridia bacterium | reverse complement strand
GACGCTTTGTTTATTGCGGTATTTAACTGGGGAGTTGCAGGGGCTGCAATAGCGACTGGACTCAGTCAGTGTGTGGGAGCAGTGATTCCGCTTGTTTATTTTTTGCGTTCTAAATCGAGTCCCCTGCGTTTAATGAAAGCAAAACTGGAAGTAAAACCAATTTTAAAAGCCTGTGTCAATGGTTCTTCAGAAATGGTATCTAATGCTACTTCTGCTGTCATTGGTATTATCTATAATTTCCAGCTTCTGAAGTATGCAGGCGAAAGTGGTGTTGCATCTTATGGTGTGCTGATGTATGTACAATTTGTTTTTGCAGCAATCTTTATTGGCTATTCTATGGGTTGTGCACCAATAATCAGCTATCATTATGGAGCAGGAAATCATAGTGAACTGAAAGGTTTGCTGAAAAAAAGTAATATTTTGATGTTTTTGTCCGGTATAACAATGGTCATTGCAGCACAGTTTCTTGCTGAACCACTGGCACAGATTTTTGTGGGATATAATTTGGATTTGTTTACTATGACTGTTCGTGCGCTTCGGATTTCTACCATATCATTTGTTATTGTAGGTTTTAATATTTTTGCGTCAGGTTTCTTTACAGCTTTGAATGATGGAGGGGTGTCAGCAGCTATTTCATTTCTTCGTACTTTTATATTTAAAATGGCAGCAATCCTTGTCTTGCCATTATTCTTTCAACTGGATGGAATCTGGTTTGCAGATGTAACAGCAGAAATATTTGCCTTTGTAATTTCGATTATTTTCCTGCTTGTTAAAAGGAAAAAGTATCATTATGCGTAAGATACGTAGATTTTTCAAATGCATATGAACCTATATATTCTACTGTCGCCGGAATAGTAATTTCTCCTGCCTGCATTTTTGTTCCCTGCGGACAACCCATAAATGCATAGTTTCCAATTGTAACCAATCCTTTTGGAAACACTACACTTGTAATTCCTTTATTCTTAAATACATTTGCTGCAATTACTTTTACACCCTCAGGAATTACAATATCAGTTGCTGTTCCAGTATATTCAGTTAATACACCATCTTTATCAATTACGAATCCCTCTTCTGATATCTCATTATCTGACACTATATTTTCTGACACTGCGTTTTCCGATACTGTGTCTTCTGATACACTGTCTTCCGATATCGTGTTATCGGATATAGGATTCTCCGGTGTCGTATTTTCAGATATAAAGTTCTCGGGTGTCGGATTTTCAGGTATCGAATTCTCTGAGACACCTTCTTGTGGTGTCACATTCTCCGACACGATATGTTCTGAAACACCTTCTTCTACTGGTAAGTCTTCTATAGCCACCTGTGTCTGCTCTACTGGTGCAGCCAAAGCATTCATCCATGGCGTTGCAGACAAAATAAATGTAAGTACCAGTGCACATCCTCGCTTTAAAGTTCTACTTCTGTGTCTATTCATTCGTTAATCTCTCCTTTTCCGCATACTGATTACTAAACAATTGCAAAACTCATAATCAAAAAAAAGAGT
>JAAYYM010000706.1 GCA_012515365.1 Clostridia bacterium | reverse complement strand
TTACAATGGCTACCCTGTTTTTCAAACTCATTACATATCTCCTTTTTCATTAATGTTGTAATTTAAAATAGTAATTTTTCACTTTAATATTTACTGTTTGGTTAATTTAAATTAGTTTTTTTATGTTTCACTTTAAACATGCCAAGTCTACCCATTTGAAATAATTTCGGATGAGCTAAAAGGTCATCACGGTTATTTGACTCCGGAGACATCTGAACAACCTTAACTAATTTCTTCATAATTTTGTTAGCTTGCTTTATATCTGTTATACCAACAATTTTTAAATCATCTACTGTTATAATTAAATCTTCAACATACACAGGATCACCTGATTCTATAATCTTTTCATAAAACCCTTTCCTGTACCTTGCTTCTCCTGATTGCACATCAAACATTTTGTCTAAAGCCAATGTGGCTCTATATACATATTCAAATTGATTTTTGCCCAGTTTTTGCATTGCTTGTTTCATCGATAATTCATCTTTTGCGCTTGCCACCAACCGCAGTTTGTCAAAAATATCTACAAGACATTCTTTGATATCATCGTTATAATTCATGCTCATAACAAATCTGTTTATTAATGCTGGATTAAATCTTGTATAAAACATGCATAATTTTTCTTCCATACCTACATTTGCTTCATCAAGTCTTTCACAAAATTCCAGGAAATGTTTTTTTTGTCTGGGTTTCATGCGCTTTACACCATCTTTTACAACAAGCGATATTAATTCAGTTCCTGCTAGCATGCGGAGTGCCTTTCCAGTATAAGGTGCATCCATAATCCTAAGAAATTCGTCTCTAGTAATATCCATCGAGATATCACTATATTTTTTTGCATTTAATTTAATTACATCACTTAATGACCTGGCTAAATCGTATCCAGTTTCAGCTGCAATTCTAATAGAAATTATTGCAAGCTCTGGCTTATCACTTATTTTCTTCTGTGCATCACCGTTGCATCGCACTAACTCATTTCTAATATCCTTTATGCCTCCGCAAGGATCAATTATTTCACCTTTTATATCAGCGGCAACTCCATATACGCTAAAATCTATTCCATTCAATTGTTTTTCAATATCATCAGTTATTTTGTCTTCTTTATCTCGCATTGTACTGACATCAAGAATAACGCCATTTTCATTTTCAGTAGTGTAATCGAAACGTACAACACCACGCTCTTTATCCAACACATCTGCATCAGGAAAGATGCCCATTAATTCCTCTGGGCCTGCTTGTGTAACCATATCCCAGTCTAATGCTTCTTCATCCATTACTAAATATCTCACGCAATCACCAATCACATATGATTTAAACCCAGCGCTCTCTAAAGCTGTCATAATTTTTTCAATTTCACTATAATTTGCAATTTGTAGTGCCATAAAAAACCTCTTCATAAAGTTGTCATCGTTCTTTCCATTAGCATATTTAATACTATTATCATCTTGAATTTCGAAAATCGAATTGAATGTGAATCTGATAATAAAAGGTAAGACAATCAACAAGTTGATCTTCATTGACAACTTGTTGATTATCTATACACAAGATTTTACTGCTGCTTTGCTAATTTTTCAGCATGATATTCTTTTATTGTCTGGAACATGTCCACGTAACTAATCTGGCGCGGCTTCTCATAAAGGTAGAATACCAGAAGATAAATCAATACGCCAACAATAGCTGCCGGGAACATAGCTCCGAATAAATCGAAAAAGCCTTGAACTGCAATTGCGCCACTATAAGGATTATACATCCATAGTCCGAAGAACATACCGCCAAACCAACCTGCAAAAGCAGAAATTCTTATACCATGGAAATACCAGTATGCACTATTTCTACGTTCTTCAGCATTTTTTGCATAGCAATGTCTTAAATTAATCTTACCATTGATAAAGCAATCTACAGCCCACACTGCTCCAATCGGTGCTTCTGCCATTCCCATAAAGCTAATCGCCACTCCAAAAGCATCGTAATATACCGGCCACAGAATGGCTATAATAAACAGCCCTTGAATGATTACCGCATTTCTCCATCCCAGTTTCGGGAACAAAGAAGTCAGTGGAATTGCCAGATTTGTAGGATTAACCATTACTGAGGAAACATTTGCGAAGAACAACATTATCAACCATAGGATTGCAAAAGGTCCAGCAATCGAATGCAAAGCCTCTACTGGGTCATCCAAGCCAGACAGTGTTGCTGTCATTGCAGGGGCTACTGCACACAATGCCCAGCATACACCGCTACCATATACACTAGGTGAATATGCACCATGTTCAGTCTTGGAAGATTTAACCCATGCCGCCAACCCAAATGGCCAAGAGAACCCAACACCTAAAGCAATTTCTACCGCTATCATATAATTATGCTTAAGCGTTATTGGATCATCACTAACCCCTTTAGGCATACCATTCCAAACTTCGCTTAATCCATAATCTTTTGCTAATACAATTATAACAGAAATTATGATAAGTATAACCAGAGGGGCTGCTATCTTAGTAATTTTATCTATAACTTTTAAGCCTTTATATGTTATAAACAACCCAATAATCAATGCTATAATAGACCAAACTCTCCAGTCTGCCCCCAGCCCTGAAGCACCCCAATCTTCTACCAATGTTGCACCACTTCGGCCTAGCATAATAATGGGCATACTGCCCCATCCATATGTTGCCGGATAACCAATTCCTAGAATTACAATATAAATGCCTATATGTCCCCAGGTTTTTCTTCCAATAACAGTCATGCAAGCGCCCCACCTGTTGTACTGAATAACCATATATGCATGTATTGCAAAGGATACTGTACAACCATACAAGCAAGCACAAATAGCATATTTGACTGGAATGAGTACACCTACTGCATTACCTGTTACAAAAGCCCAAGATGCAATCGCTCCAGCCGACATAAGTGCCATCATCGCATAAAAAGACATATGGCGCTCTTCTGGCAACAAAGCTAATGGGCCTTGTTCTGGGTTTATAAGATGATTCTGGCCATTCTTAAAATGCACCTTATACTCTGTTCTTTTAAGTCTATTCATTTCCTCTCCTTTCTTCAATACATAGAAATCGAAATCATTGCCCAAACATGCGACCCAACACAAATCCCCAAAACAATGAATAACGGAATCAACTGTTTCACTGTAACAAATGGCCTTTCCTGATTTGGCGCATAAGGGCCTCTCTTCTCTAGTTCTTTGCAACGTTCTTCTGCTTCCTCATATACGAAATCATACATTGAATCAGCTTCTACATCATAAGTTCTACAATGATCAGTCTCTTTTATTAATGTTTTCTTCATAACACTTCTCCTTTCTTTTTTCAAAGCATCCTGTATATAACCTCCTTCCATATCATGCTTTGTATTTCTAATTTCTAATTACTTTTTCAATTCTTTCTTTATTGCTTTTCCACCTCTTTCAATACATGATCCCCATTGCAACCTGTTAATCTCTAAATTATAATCATCAATTCTTTTGACTTTGTTCAATTGCCTCTTTAATAATTAAATAATTAACTTCTTCACAAGGTCTTCAACCGTTTCCGTTGTTACGATGTCCATCTGCTGCAGTTGATCCGTCACGTCAACTGGCTCCGTATCATCTTCATTAAGAAAGCTCGTTAACTGGCCACCCATAAAAAAACGATAGTTCGTTTTGCGGTCTCTCGCCAACTGTTTTATGAGTTTTGCATATGCCAGTGCCTGCCCGTTATGAAGGCTGATGCAGATATCGTTTATTCCATATTCGTCAGCTAAATCCAAAGTATCCAGTGCTTCCATAGCATTACCACCGTCCACCACATTTGCACCCAATTTTTCCAAAACTCTTGATATCACATACAAGCCGTAGGAATGCATATCACCAGATACCACACATACATCTTTGTTTTTTATTCGTTTATAATCAACAGTGTTTTTTATTTTTTC
>JAAYYM010000705.1 GCA_012515365.1 Clostridia bacterium | reverse complement strand
GGAAAGTGTCAAATCTTTTTCTTCCAAACCATATGGATATCCTGAACCGTCCAGTTTTTCATGATGGCGTACCGCCAATTGTAATACAACCGGATGGATGAAGTCTTCCAGAATGTACTCCGTTACCTTTACATGGGACTTCATCACTTCCATCTCTTTATCGGAAAGACGGCTTGTTGATTCTAAAATTTTAAGCGGAATGGCAATCTTGCCAAGGTCATGCAATAATGCACCATAATGAATATGATTGATTTCTTCCGGGCTTAAGCGAAGTAATTTACCAAGCTGCTCTGCAAAATTCACGGTGGACATCGTATGTATTACCGTAACTTCACTTCTAAAATCGATGGTATATACGAGCATCTCCAAAAATTTATCTTTGTAACGCTCATTCATCGGATTCGTCTGCCAGAAATGATACATTTCTTCTTTATAGGAACCATTTCCCAGATTTTCCAGCACGTGTTCCTTTGCTTCCAGCTCCATAAATAGGTCAAACACATGACCCGAAAAAGTAATATCCCGCTTCTCTTTAAAGTAAGTAGATGGCAGAATGCCGGAACGGAACTGTTCCATTTTATCTACAACACTTAAATACTTTAGCACCTTTTTGTCTTTTTCATCCATCTGGAGCATTGAATATCTGTTCAAGTTTACATGATGGTATTTGATAATGTCTGCTTTGTCTCCAAGTGGTGACAAAAACTTTACAAATAAATATCCATATAAGGAATGAGGTCCCGGTTCTTCTGATTCAGACTCCTTAAGCGCCACATCACCCTGATACAACCCGATATCATGCAAAAGCCCTATCAGAACGTAATCAAGCAATTCCTGCTTCGTAAACTCAATATCGCTTTTTTTCAGAAGCTTATATAATAAATATGCAGTTATTTCACCATGTCTTGAGATGTCAGGATCTACAATTCCCAATGTCTTTAGGATAATATCCACAACATCTTTACTTCGAATAATGCTCATTGTTTATACTCTCTTTTTCTATTTCTAAACATTATTCTCTTATAATCTGACATGAACTGTCAATCATTATTATCTAATTTTTTTCAAATAAATGGCAACTGCTTTCATTTCTTCTGTCGGAGACCAGGAGAGAACACCATTACTTAAAACAACTGCTTCATCTGTATCTGAATATACTTCCGTTATTTCATAATCACAGTCATTTGGAAGCGTAATACTGATAGCGTCCTTTTGATTGTAAAAATTATGAAATACTACGTAAGCATCTCCATTCTCACCTACACGCACAAGACCCTGCCAGCCTTCCGCATGCCGATACGCTTTAATATCCGGTCCAAAGCGGTATGATTCTCCCTTTTTTACGATATCTGCAATTTTTTTGTAGAATGAAATACCTCTGTCAAGCACATCCCACTGCGCCTCTGTCAGATTCAAAACATGACCGGATACACAGCATCTTCCGAGGAAAGTGTTTGCCATAGAATATGCGATACGTTTCAAGGAATCCGTTTCTTTAATAACTGCCCAAATCTGACTTTGTCTTGGCAAAATTGCTCTATGAAGATTCAACGCAATAATCGGAATCTCTTCACATTCATGTGCATCGGAGAAGGATGCCATACTGCATTTGCTCATCATAAGAGGCTCCAGTTTATGACCGCCGGAAGAGCAGTTTTCTAAAATCAGCTCCGGAATCTCTTCTTTTACTTTTTCGATAAACGCAAGAGAACCTGCCATATTCTGACGCAGACCTTCACCAAGGGATTCTGCACCGTCACAGCCAAGACCAATGGATTCATTATAGTCCATCTTCATATATTCAAATCCGTATTTCTTCAACGTACCGATTACTTTTTCTGAAAGATAATCCTGTACCCATTGCTGGCGCATATCCCAGAACCGGCGCATGGTAGTAGTAAGTACTTTCCCATCGCGATGTAACAAATATTCTTCCATCTGATAGGCTCTTGCCTTTTCTCCCACATTGTCAATTTCAAACCAGATACCCGGTTTCATGTTATGTGCTTTGATAACTTCTACTGTTTTGTCAAGTCCTTCCGGGAACAATTCAGGAGAAACATTATAGTCTCCCATATCCAAATCCCACGGAATACCTTTTTCCCTATACCAGCCCGCATCAATTACAAAGTATTCAAACCCCTTATCTTTGATGGTATCTACAATATTACAGATGTTTTCATGAGACGGATCCCCCCATGTCGTACAGTATTCATTAAACATTACAGGCAGGCTCTGTTCGCACTCCGGTCCGTTATCCATTTCTCTTTCCAGTGCGCTTGTCAGTCTTTGGGAAATACGGTCTATGCCACCACCACGACAAACTGACAAAATTGCTTCCGGTGTCGTAAAAGATTCACCCACTGCAATATTCTTC
>JAAYYM010000704.1 GCA_012515365.1 Clostridia bacterium | reverse complement strand
CTTTTTCTATAAATAGCGCTTCGACGTCTCTTAGCCATAATTTCTCCCCTGTAAACAATTACTTTTCTCCCTCATGTTTACATAACTTTATTTTAACAAGTTTAATCCCCTTCGTCAACTGCTTTTTTATTGTATGTATGATAATTGAAATAAATCCAACAAGAATATCACTGATTGTCAGCCGATATAAAAACGCTCCTGTGATAACACCAACAATTGTGAACCAGCGTATCTTTCCACTATACTCCTGAATCAGCATAATGAACAAAGCATAGCTGTTGAATATCCAAAAAATCAAATCTTCCACTGCTATAAAAACAACTCCATGCGGAATGATTCTCCTGATAATCCGAATACAGTCATAAAGAACTGCTGCCCCTATTCCCATGATCCACGAGTAGAAAAAAATCTCCAGCTCCCTGATAATATGATCATTCATTTACCCCTATCTCCTTATCGGAAAAGCTTTGAAAGAATGGATTCATTTTGTTTTCCGCCTGACACTGCTTCTGAATAGGTGATGCTGTCAATACTTCCTTCTATATCGATCTCACCCTTTTCCAGAGTAAGTCTGTTTACATGCAGCTGCGTACCTTTCATCATTAACATTCCCATCTCTGTCTCCAGGATAACTTCCTTTACATCAAATGATAATACATCCGAAACTCCACTAATATTACATGTCCGTCTATTACTGATTGATATTTTATGCGTTTTTTGTTTGTTGACATCCTCCAAAAAAAAACCTCCTCATACACGTCTGTGAATTGTTCACCTAGACTAAATGTATGAGAAGATCCTGCTTCATATGTCTACTATTTCATCGTTAAATATAGCGGAACATTTCCTCTGCCTCTTCTTTTCTAACCGTTTCCTTTACATTAAGAACTTCTACCTTAACCGATTTATTTCCAAACTGTATCATAATGATATCTCCCGGCTTTACATCAGCAGAAGCCTTTGCCTGTTTATCATTAATAAATACCCGGCCGGCATCGCATGCTTCATTCGCAATCGTTCTTCTTTTAATGATTCTGGATACTTTTAAATATTTATCTAACCTCATAATACTCCTATCACTTCATTCAACCTATCATTCTTACAAATAAAAAAACAGAGAACCCATAAGGCTCTCTGTCATGATCTTCTTAGTTATTAACCATATCCTTTAAAGCCTTACCAGCTTTAAACTTAGGAGCTTTTGATGCAGGGATCTGCATAACTGCGCCAGACTGAGGATTTCTTCCTTCTCTAGCTGCTCTCTCTGATACTTCGAAAGATCCAAAGCCTACTAAAACAACTTTTTCACCCTTCTTTAATTCATCTGAAACAACATCTGTAAAAGCTTTTAAAGCTTTTTCTGCATCTTTTTTTGATAATCCAGCCTGTTCAGCCATAGCTGCTACTAATTCTGTTTTGTTCATGTCGAACTCCTCCTCTATTCTGAGTATGTTTTTTCAACGCTAATACATATCTTGCCATAACGTCTAACACTATTTATAAACTTTTTTAAATTATTTGTCAAGGAATATTTGCCACTTTACAAGGTTTTAGGCTATTTTTATACATTATGATTACATAAATATGCGATAATAACGTTATGTAAATTCATTACAATTAGATTTGGTCAGCTACAGCCTGACTAATTTCCTCTGCCAGCGCCCTCTTTTCTTCTTTAGAAGCCGATAATATCGGCCTTTCTTTCTGCTCCATCTGTTTGATTTCGTTCCAGCTTTTCGACTGATCTTCACCTGCAAATACATGTGGATGTCTACGGATCATTTTTTGACTGATCTCTTTTATTACATCTTCAATCGTAAATAATCCCTCTTCCTGTGCGATCTGCGCATGCATAATAACCTGAAACAATACATCCCCCAATTCCTCGCACATATTTTCATAGCTTCCGCTCTTTTCATATATTCTGATAGCTGCGATCAGTTCAGCAGACTCATCGATCAGACATTGCTCCATGGAGCTATGTGTCTGCGCCTTGTCCCATGGACATCCATTCTCTGATCTTAAAATCCGTATAATCTCACATAAGCTGTCAAATTCACTGGTTCCATTCATTATAAAGATACTCCTATCCCAGGCAAAATAGCCTTGTTTAATTTCTACTTCTAATATATATTATTTTTCATATTTTTGTCTAATATAATTAGTGCTTTTTCTTTATATATGATAAAATAGAAATAATTTGAAATATATGGAGGTATACAATTGAAACTATCTGACTTTCTCTCCTACGAAGACATTTATATCCAATGTCATGATAACCCTGATGCAGGCACGCTTGCCTCAGGCTTTGCATTATACGAGTACTATACTTCATATGGAAAAAATGTGCATCTGATTTACAGTGGCAGATTTCAAATTCAGAAAAGTAATCTTAAAATAATGATCGAGAAGCTTTCCATTCCGATCATCTATGTTTCACCAACGGAATTAACTTTGGATGAAGAACTTCTGATCACTGTTGATTGTCAGTATGGTGCAGGAAATGTCACTCATATTTTTGCCAAAAATATTGTGATTATCGACCATCATCAGGTTGAAATTGAAAACATCGAACACTCCCTGATCATGAGTAACTTTGGAAGTTGTTCAACTATCATATGGCAGCTTTTATGCGATGAAGATTTCTCCATCGATGATAAGCCAGAGCTCTCTACCGCCTTATACTATGGTCTGTTTACTGATACTCAGCAATTTACCGAAATATATAATCCTGCTGATAAGGATATGTGAGATTCACTGAAATATACCCACAGTACCATCAGTTTATTGCGTAATTCTAACCTGTCTTCATCTGAACTAGAGATCGCAGGGATTGCAATGATCCGGACAATTTATAATGAAACAAACCGATATTCCCTGATCAAATCACAACGCTGCGATCCGAATATCCTGGGTCTGATCAGCGATATGTGCATTCAGGTGGATAACGTCGACATGTGCGTCGTATATAATGAATTAGATGACGGAATCAAATTTTCTGTCAGAAGCTGCGTAAAAGAAACAAAAGCAAGTGATCTGGCTGAATTTCTCGCAGAAGGAATGGGATCCGGTGGTGGCCACCTCGAAAAAGCCGGTGGTTTTATCAGTCGTCGAAAATACGACGCTCTGCATCCCGGTTATCATACAGAAGCATATTTTTCTGAACGGATCCAGAAATATTGTGAAAGCTTTGATATCATTCATGCTTCCACATATGATATTGACTTAACAGATATGAAAAAGTATCGAAAACGTCACTTACCTGTCGGTTATGTGCTTCCAAACGACATCTTGCCAAGCGGAACACCGATCACAATCCGTACACTAGAAGGAGATCTCGATACCTATATCTCAGATGATATGTACATTATGATCGGCATACAAGGAGAGGTATATACCAATACAAAAGAAAAATTTGAACGAAGCTATACATTACTTGATGAACCTTATGATCTAAATGTACCATACCGTCCTACTGTTAAAAACCGTCTCAATGGCATGATCATTCCGCTGGATAAATACGTACACAGCTGTGTTCCTTCCGGGGAAACCAAGATCTACGCAAAGCCACTGACCAAAGCAATTAAAGTATTTACGCAATGGTATCAGGAGAAATACATGTTAGGACATGTCGGTGATTATATTGCAGCACGTGATGATGATATCCATGATATCTATGTCATAGAAAAAGAAATATTTAAACTTACTTATGAGGAGATCAGAGAAAATGAATGAGAAAGAGTACACTTATGACGCCTTTATCAGCTATCGTCATGCGGATCTGGATCAATATGTAGCCGAGACGCTCCATAAAAAGCTGGAAACCTTCCGACTTCCATTATCCGCTGCCAAAAGCAAAACCGGGCAGAAAACCAGAATCAAGCGCGTGTTCCGCGATAAAGACGAACTACCGATTGCAAGTAATCTTGCAGACCCCATTGTAACAGCCCTAAAGGAAGCAGAATTTCTAATCGTAATCTGCTCTCCAAGAACACCTGAATCTATTTGGGTAGAACGTGAGATCAAAACATTTATATCCTTACATGACCGTGCTCACATCCTTGCCGTCCTCATCGAAGGCGAACCTGTTGACTCGTTTCCTAAAATTCTGCTAGAAGAAGAGCAAAGCTTCAAAAATGAAGATGGATCTGTTATTTTGCAGAAAATACCTGTTGAACCTCTTGCTGCAGATGTGAGAGGAAGTTCGAAACGTGAAGTAGGGAAAAATATTAATCGCGAACTGTTACGTCTTGTATCACCCCTTTTCCACTGCAGTTATGATGACTTAAAGCAACGTCACAGAGAACGAAAAATCAAGAGAATTATCACTGCATCTTTATGCACCAGTGCTTTCTTCTTATGCTTTGGAAGCTACAGTACCTATCAAGCATTACGCATTAAGAAGCAGTCAGAACAGATTCAGAAGCAGTCAAATGAAATTCAAAAACAGTCGGATGAGATTAAAGAACAATATGACAAAATTTTAGTCACAAATTTAAATACATTAGGTGACACAGCACTTTCGCAGCTAGAAAGTGAAGACAGAATGCAAAGTATAGAAACAGCTTTATCCGCTTTGCCGGATGGATCCGCCGATACTTCTATTCCATTACTGGCTCACCCACAGTACGCTTTATCAGAAGCACTCTATGCTTATCAAAATGATTCTCAGCTTCTGGCTGACCGTGTATTAAAGCATAACAGTAATGTTTCCTTTATGCTCTTCTCTCCATCTAAAAAGCGACTGTTGACTGTTGATGATACCAATACTTTATACATATGGGAAGCTGCTAATGGTAAACTAGTCACTTCCTTTCCTGTTATTACAGATTCACTCTTAGAAGAGGAGTCGTTTCATTTCGTATCAGAAAATGAAATTATATATACCAATAATGGCAAAATAGTGAGATATGATTTTGAAAAAGAAAAAAACGTATGGGAAATCGATAATGAGTATAACTGCTATTATGCTTACTCACCTGATCATCAATACCTGGCTGTTTCGGATCAGGTTAGACTTTGTTTGATTGACTTGAAACAGGGTAATGTTCTCTTTACCAAGGAAAATGAAACTACCAGTGAGTATCCATTACTCGCCCATAACATAACATTTAATCAAACTAGTACAAAACTTGCTTATTCTACTACAGAAACATCAAAAGATACGATAGGTGAGGTCGCAATACTAGATTTGACCAAAAAAACGATAACCAATACCATATCGGTTCCCTATCCAAGGATTACATCTCTTCTTTTTACAGATCAGGATACCTTGGCAATTACATCAAACGCATATGTAGATTACTCCAACTTTACCAAGGAACTGCTTTTTGGTAATACAGGCTCCTCTATTACTTTGTTATATGATACAAAAAATAATTCGCAGCTTTGGAGTACATATATTGATGGAGGTTCAGCTTACCATGTTCTCATGGAAGATCCCGAGAGCAAATTCCTTGCAGTACAAGGATATGATGTTCTCTACTCCCTTTCTCGCGATACTGGTGAAATTATCGGAGAGATCTCTATGAGTGCAAGCATTACAAGCTGTATACTCTTTCCGAAATCAACTTATGGTATTTGTATGTTACGTGATGGATCTGCTGTATCTATTGACTTAGATGGTGCCTATTCTTATAAAACACTTTTCCAATCAGATTCTAATAACCTAAAGGATATGCAAAAGGGAGAGGGCGGCCTCTATGTATTACCTTTTTTGTCAAATAGAATTACCAGATATGCTTATCTGAAAAATGATAAAATGGAACAATTCGCCGAAACAGACTGTTCTTATGAATTAGTGATAAATAAAGATTCTTCGCTAGTTATCTCAAATGCTATGAATAATGAACATACAATTTCCGTATTTGACACTGCTACCAGAAAACCTTTATTCACTAAAAATCTGGAAAATATTTTTTATCATTACTTCTTTGCAGGTGAAAATGATGAATACATTGGTATTGTCTACAATGATACAATCGACATTCTGAATGCCAAAACAGGTGATTTGATCAAAACAATTAACTGTGGTACAAATCGAGCTGTCATTAAAATAGCAAAAAACATTAAAACCAATCATCTCTTTACCATCAGTGAGTATGAAGTTGCTGAATATGATTTGAATACCTTAGAACAAATTAATTTATATTCCTTTGAAGAACCATTCGAACTGATTTCAGAAATGTCAATGGCCACCAATGGAGTGGACATAGTCGTAGCCGACGAAAGAAATTCAACCGGACTTGATTTCTATCAACTAGGGAATAATGAACCCCAACGACATTTAGAGCTTAATGCAAATTATGTTGATAACCTATTCTATAATGATGAGGGTACTGAGTTATTCGTTGTCTACAAAAACGGAAGTACTGAAATCTATCAGACAAGCGACTTTGCTTTACTTGGTTCTTATTTAGATTTAAATACCATCGTTAATGAATATCATTCTTTACCAAATGGGAACGGTAACTATATTCTTTCAAATAAATATGAAGGGTTCTTATGCTCTCCAAATAATGAAGTTTTAGCCCACTTCCCATATATGAATGGAATCGATGTTAATAACAATCAAATATTTGCAGCAGACACACAAAACCTTTACACAATACCAATCTATAATTTAGATATGCTGATTGAAGAAGCAAAACGTCAGTTGCAGCAATAAATCGCATCAAACTATATGAAAACATTACAGTAATAAGATAAGGGACCATATCAATGTGATAGGGTCCCTTATTTTTGTTATTCATTATGGAGTTTCTTCTTTTTCATCCTCATCTGTCGGCTGATCCGGATCTTCTGTTGCTTCTGGAACTAGTTCGGAAAAAGAAAATGTGATACTATTTCCATCATCTTCAATCGTAACCGTATAGCTCTTAGTCTGATAATCATCTTTACGCAGTGTAACCACATGAGAACCCGTTACCTTCTTGCAGCTTGTAGGAGCAATTCCTACATAAGAGCCATCCAAATAAACTTCTACTCCTTCCGGTCCATCAAAATAAATCTTACTTTCCGATGGTATGACGATACTTGAAGAAGTCATAGAACTGCTGGTTGTCCTATTCGAACTGCTTGTCCTCATAGAGCTCGAAGAGCTTGAGGAGCTGCTGCTTGAACTACTGCTCGAGCTGCTGGAGCTTGAGCTTGAACTGCTGCTTGAACTACTGCTTGTTGTCGAGGATGATGTAAACATCGTCTGGAATGTACTGCTGGAGCTTGAACTTGAACTGCTGCTCGAGCTTCCTTGCTCTGATTTTTTATCAAGCTCGATATTAATCGTCGCCATTGCTGAAGAAACCTTGATATAATTGGATATCGTTTCATAACCTGGTGCAGTGACTCTGATTTGATGAACTCCATATTCTAATTCTAATATCGACGAATAATTCGTTAATACACCATCTAGATAAAGCTCGGCATATAATGGTGATATCTGAAATGTAACCTTACCCTTTTGTACTTCCTGAATATAGACCTTAGACAGATCGATTTCTGTTTCTTGATTCCTCAGTACTTTTGCATCTACTTCTCCAACATTTCCTTTGTGTGAAAGTCTGATATGATATTTTCCCTCCGGAACAACCAATAGCATATCTGCCTCAACTGGTTTTATAATTTCCTGTCCGACCTCAATCCATCCATCAATAAAATACTCATCATTTGTCAGACGAATATATCCATGCCCCTCATCTACTACAATTGATGAAATCACGTGATTATACCCATGAATGGAGATAGTATCAAGCTCTGTCAAATCCATTAATTCTACGACTTTTCCTTCTGAAACGATCACCACATCATCTGTAAACAGATATTGCTGATCACCTATGTTCATGATTCCCTTATTCTCATCAAAAGAAAATCTCTTGATATCTGTCTGCGTCCATGTATTGTTTGAGATCTGCATCTTTGTGACAGCCTTACTGTGTGTGGAATATGTCAGATCATATATTTCCCCGAGCGAAAGCTGCTTGGCTGTCATTACAGATCCATATTTATCAGATACATCTATCGTTTCATCGTAATAAAGTGCATAACGATTCCCTGACGGAACAGACTGATAGTTAAGAACACCCTTAAACTCGTCAATATAAATCAATATTGCGGTGTCTGTTTTGATCATTTCTTCCATAATGTCATTTTGCTGTTCTTTGATTGGCTGTTCTTTTTTATCTGTTATTACATCGATCAAAACAAAATAACATTCAAACAACAGTACGATGACAATCAATATAATTGGAATAAAGGGAACTGCATTTTTTTTCATAAGTACCTCATTTTACCTACTAACTCTCTTTTTGCAGAATTTTGTGTAATTAATATCTTCAGTTTACTAATATTCTTTTCCGATATCCATGCTTTATTTGTATTATAATAATAATTTGCTATTTTCCAGAACTTCTCGGGAAACGCCAGTCGAAAATATAAATAAGCGGTTTCCTCTGCTGATAATGGAGACCTCTTTTGATAAGAGTAGAGCATTTTTTCCATAAATGCAATATCCCATTCATTTTTCTCCAAAACTTTTCTCATAAACTGACATAAATCTCTGATTCTTGTATCAAATGAATACTTCTCAAAATTGATCACGATCCAGCCATTTTGATCTTTTATAACGTTATGATGCGTAAAGTTTCCATGGCAGATCTGACCACTTTCCTTTACATTAGAAAGAAATTTCTCCTCATTCCATCCTGATATCTGATCCATCACATCCTGTGCATCTGAAAAAAAGGTATCAAAATACTCTAAAAACAAATGATCGAACTCGTTTTTCTGAGCACGACCCCTGACAAAACTTCGTATTTTTTTTAATTCTCTAGTCTTACGTTCAAATTCATTTACGATAGACGGCATTTTCTTTTGATTTTCATAAATCAGATCTTCTGATGCCAGCAATTGATGAATCTGTGAAAGCACCTTTGTTGCTTCTTCAATATCTTGAAGCGAAAGAATATTACATTCTGTTCCATCATACCATTTCTTTACAATATACGTCTGATTTCTGACATCCGTTGAAATAATGCCTTCCTCTTTATTTTTGATAAAATGGTCAACTCTGATCCCATCCTCTGTTTTGATCCGATTCATAATCAGATCCTGCAAAGCTACCTTCTCCTGTGTACCGTTATATTCACGTAAAACCATCATGCCCTGATCAGTCTCACAAATAAGAGCACCTCGTCCTTTATAGGTTCGAAGCACTTTAAAATCATATAAATCAAAGAAATCACTAGTTCTATCTTCCACATTTTTGTCCCCCATGGTGTTCTTCAATACCTATTTTATGAATGTAGAAGATAAAGTATGTTAAAGTCTTTTACTGACTGCTGATAATAACCATTCTCTCTGGTTCTTCTCCGGATTTTCCAATACTTCCTGTAAAAGTGCTTCCAATACGACTCCGATTTCCTTTCCTGGTTTCATTCCCAGTTCAATCAAATCTTTGCCTGAAATCTGTAAATCCTTTAACGATAAGCAGTCATGGTCTGCCAGTACTTCTTGATAAATCTCTTCGATATGATCCACATATGCCATTTTCTCATGTCTCATATACTCACTTTGAGCCAGATAATCTGCTCGTTTTATTTCAAATAACAGAGGAAAAACCTCTTCTCCTATCTTAACGACAGCTTTTCTGACTGCCTTTTTGTTTTCTGCAATCTGATAATCATGAAACTGTACAAGTCTGACTACCTTATGAATGGTATCGTTATCAAATTTTAGTCTCCTTAGGATATCCTTAGCCATTGAGGCACTCATTTCCTGATGTCGATAAAAGTGAAACGTACCCGATTCATCGATCGTTTTACATTGTGGCTTTCCAATATCATGCAACAGCATGGTCAGACGGAGTACCTTATCATCTCGTATACTACCCATTGCCTTAAGCGTGTGCTCTCCAACTGTGTACATATGATGTATATTATTTTGCTCCGTTTTCATCATCGCATCAAATTCCGGCAAAATAACATTTGTGATTCCATTGACATATGCAATTCTTAGAAAATCAGGATGCTCCGACTGTATCAGCTTTATTAGCTCCATTTGAATACGCTCTGCGCTGATTTTCTGCAAAGTATCTGCTAGCTGTGTAATTGCAGATAGTGTATGCGCTTCTATCTGATAACCAAGCTGAGCTGCAAAACGAACTGCCCTCATGATCCTCAAAGCATCCTCAGAAAATCGCTCTTTTGGATCTCCTACGGCACGTATGATCCCTCTTTCCAAATCTCCAAGCCCATCAAAAATATCGATCAGACCCTTTTCATCATTATATGCCATGGCATTAATTGTAAAATCGCGTCTCCTTAAGTCCTCTTCCAGATTGCTTGTAAAAAGAACATTCTGCGGATGCCGACTATCCTCATATAAACCGTCGATCCTGTATGTCGTCACTTCAAAAGCGTCATCGCCTAAAAGAATCGTAACGGTTCCATGCTGTATGCCAGTATCTACTGTTCTTCTGAACAGTTCTTTGATCTCCATCGGCTTAGCAGAAGTAGCAATATCCCAATCATTTGGGATCTTATGCAAAAAAGAATCACGCACACATCCGCCTACCGCATAGGCTTCAAAACCACTATTCTGTAAGGTTTGAATAATGGTATTTACTTTCGACGGTAAACTGATCTTCATGCGTGATCCTCCCTTATATTTCATTGTATTTAGTATGCTTTTCCCCAGTATACCATTTTCTTAGCTGGCTTTCCACAGCATATACAGACATCTGACAGCTGCTCCTGCTCGAATGGCATACATCTTGAAGTCGCTCCGGTTTTCTCCTTGATTGCTTCTTCACATGCTAACTCTCCACACCACATCGCCTTTACAAATCCCGGCTTGTTTTCAAGAATACTCTCAAATTCTGCTGTTGTCTTAGCTGCATATGTATGTGCATTTAAATGCTCATATGCCTTTTGATACATAGCCGCCTGAATTGTATCAAGGATTTCTGCAGTTTTTTGTTCTAATTCATCTAAACTTACAACAATCTTTTCTCTATTATCTCTTCTGACAATGACACATTGATTTGCCTCGATATCCTTTGGTCCTATCTCGATACGGATCGGAATACCACGCATTTCCTGCTCTGAGAATTTCCATCCCGGACTCTTATCTGTATCATCAACCTTGACTCTGAAATTAGAAAGTCTGTTTTTAAGCTCTGCTGCTTTATCCAAAACACCTTCCTTTTTCTGCTGGATCGGAATAATCATGATCTGAGTCGGCGCAACCTTAGGCGGTAATACCAGTCCGCTGTTGTCACCATGTACCATGATGATTGCACCGATGATTCTGGTTGACATTCCCCATGAAGTCTGATGTACATATTTCAACTGATTATCCTTATCAGCAAACTGAATGCCAAATGCTTTTGCAAATCCATCACCAAAGTTATGACTGGTTCCTGACTGTAATGCTTTTCCATCATGCATCAGAGCCTCTATTGTATAGGTAGCTTCTGCTCCTGCAAATTTTTCTTTATCTGTTTTTCTTCCCTTTACAACAGGAATGGCTAATACTTTCTCACAGAAATCTGCATAAACATTTAACATCTGCTCTGTTCTTGTTTCAGCATCCTCTGCTGTCGCATGTGCAGTATGTCCCTCCTGCCATAAGAATTCTCTGGAACGTAAGAACGGTCTGGTCGTTTTTTCCCAGCGTACCACACTGCACCACTGATTATACAATTTAGGAAGATCACGATAAGACTGAATATCATTCGCATAAAAATCACAAAATAACGTCTCAGAAGTCGGTCTGACACACATTCTTTCCTGTAATGGTTCAAGCCCTCCATGTGTCACCCATGCGACTTCAGGTGCAAAGCCTTCTACATGATCCTTTTCCTTTTGTAATAAACTTTCTGGAATAAACATTGGCATATATACATTTTCAACGCCTGTCTGCTTAAACATTTCATCAAGCTGTTTCTGGATCAACTCCCATATTGCATAGCCTGCCGGCTTGATTACCATACATCCTTTAACATTAGAATAATCGATTAATTCTGCTTTTTTTACGACATCCGTGTACCACTGTGCAAAGTCTTCTTCCATTGAAGTAATTGCTTCTACTAATTTCTTATTGTCTCCCATTTGCGTTCTCCTTTTCTTCTTATTATTGACAGGCAAATGCGAAACTCACAATTCAAAGAACAGATTCCATGCATTTCACAATTACCTAACTATAAATGAACACAAAAAAAGCTTCGTGTCCAGCAAGGGACCGAAAGCCTCGGCGGTACCACCCTAATTAGCAATCAAATGCTCTCTCATACAGAATCCGTCTGTATTTGATCGTTAACGCCGAACTACGTTACATTTTCATGTAAAGCTCCAAGGTAGGTTCCCCATAGGTCCTGTAAGAATCTTGCAGCAGATGATTCTCTCTCTGTAACAGTCACTAAACGTACTATTCCTTTTCTTCGCTGATATCGTAATTTTATTTCATATTCTTTTATTTGTCAATAACTACTGCTTTAATTAGTCTGTCAATTAAGATTAATGAAATTGGTCCATAAATGATCCCCATAAATCCAAACAATTTAATCCCGACATAAATACTGATCATAATAATAATAGGAAAAACACCCATTCTTTTTCCTATCAAACGTGGCTCCAGTATTTCCCTGACTGATGACGCTGCGATCAAAAGCACCAACAGCATAAATGCACAGTAATAATTTCTATTTAATACTGCAAAAAAAATCCATGGAAGCAAAACTAAACTTGTTCCGATAAATGGGAGCAAGTCCAAAAACGCAATTACTACTCCCATTAAGATTGGTCTGGAGTATCCAATCATAAACAAAAATATGATACAAAGAATCGATACACATCCCATAATAATAAGCTGTGCCTTCATAAATACCTTTATCATTTTAATACAATCACTCAAAATCTCTTTTGCTTTCATAAACAAGCCATTATTTTTCACTTGTTCCTTCATTCCAGAAAGATCTTTCTCAATTAAAATAACAGATATAAATACAATAATTAAATCAGCAATTCCTATTACAATAGTTTTAAGATAGCTAAAAGAATGATTTAGTAAATCAGGCGTCAGTTCTTTTCTGATATAGACCGTTGTTTTTTCTAAAGTCTGACTGACCATAAGTTTTAATTCGATTGCATTTATTCCATAGTTTTTCTCTAATATAGAACAAAAACCATCAATTCCGTCACAACATTTATGATACCAATCTTCTCCCATACATAGAAAACGATCAAATGAAAAGCAATAATAAGAAGAAAGAAACCACAAGCATAAGAATACCAGTATGAGAGCAGACATCATGATTATAAATGCAATTAATCCTTTACTAATGCGTGTTTTTCCATGAATCCATGTAACAATTGGATCAATGATCAAAACAATCATCCCAGCCAATAAAAAAGGAATGAAGAGTGGTACCAAATACTTCATTCCTAAATAAACCATCAGAATAATCATTAAGCAAATCAAAAATTTTTTTATAATATCTTTATTTTGAATCATTTCATCACCCTTGCTAGTATTGGTACAAAAGGGGTGATTTATTCTTCTAAATATGTATATACTGGATTTTTTGGTTCCACTCTAAAGTCCATTTTTTCTTTTCTTACTGGATGAATAAATTCAAGATGATCTGCTGCCAGAGCAATTTGTTTTTGAATCATCAAGTCCT
>JAAYYM010000703.1 GCA_012515365.1 Clostridia bacterium | reverse complement strand
TTTATGTTTTTTAAGAATGTAAAGATTAAGTATAATCGCTTTATTAATATAATTGCATCTACTACTTTTGGTATATTAATGATACATGCCAATAGTGATACTATGAGACGATGGCTGTGGAAGGATATACTTCACAATCCTTCTATGTATGGAAATGAGTATATGGTACTGCATGCATGTTTTTGCGTTATAGTTGTATTTATCACATGTTCGATAATTGAAATTATTCGAATTTATATGATTGAAAAGCCTATAATGAATAAGTTGGACAGAGGCTTTTTCGAATCAGTAGAAAAATGGTATAAAAATTTATCATAAAATTCTGAATTATTACGTATTTAGGTTTACCCGATCATCTTTATTATCTGCTTTTTGTGGAAGCTTACTTTAGGTAGAGATACCAGAGACACCATTATTTTCTTTGCTACAGCATTTACGACTATTATTGGATAGATGATTTGAACAAGCATTACGGATATTTCAGAAAGTCGAGATAATAATTTACGGACATGTAATATTATGATATCGATATGTTGAATTATGGAAACAGAGTGGCTGAATTACAGCTATAAAACTAGAGACAAGCTATGAGTTTGCTGGTCAAAAGAATAGAATTATATATTATAAAGGCGTATGAATTTAATTCGGTATCAGCGGGTCTAGAGGGAATGGAAAGACATATATCTGTGATTGAGTGGGGCTTCATTATCTGTAATTGACCAATATGGGAGAAATAGGGAGCTCATAATCATTAAAAAGGATTTTGTAAGGTTACATAAAATGAGAAAGAGGAAAGAATGTCCTCGACGAGCGGTGTTGGATCAATTCACAAAATCACTCTATGAATGAAATTATTCTGTAAATGCTTGAATTGACAAAATATTTAAAGGAGAATTCATATGAATTGGGAACCTTGGACAGGATGCTATCCATTTAGTGAAGGCTGCGCTAATTGCTATTTCTACGGTCCGTATGCAAAACGGTACGGTCAGAATACCGTACAGAAGACAGATAAATTTGACTGGCCGATCAGAAAAAATGCAAAGGGTGAGTATAATATTAAGGGGAATAAAATCCTTGCGACTTGCTTTGCAACAGATTTTTTCTTGCCCGAGGCTGATGAAATGCGTAAAGATGTGTGGGCAATGATAAAGGAGCGAAAAGATATTGAGTTCTTGATTTTAACTAAGAGAATTGAACGTTTTCAAGTATCGCTTCCCGATGACTGGGGCTCTGGATATGATAATGTGAACCTCGGATGCACAGTTGAAACTCAGGCGATAGCTGATTATAGACTTCCACTTTTCTTATCTTATCCGATCAAACGTAGATTTATCGCCTGCGGTCCAATGTTAGAAGAAATCAACTTGACTCCTTATCTGCATGGAGTGGATCATGTGACTGTTGGCGGAGAATCCGGAAGAGAAGCCCGCGTTTGCGATTATGACTGGGTGCTTAACATCCGTGAGCAGTGTGTAAATGCAGGTACTACATTTTGGTTCAAAAATACCGGTTCATTTTTCAAACATGATGGTGCCATTGAAAAGATAAATCCATTTAAACAAGGGAGCAGAGCTAAAGAACTGGGGATTGATATTTCTGATGGGAAAAAATTATTTTAATGATAAGAGGAAGGAACCAAGTTTAACACTATGGTTCCTTTTTACATAAATGTATTTGATTAATAAATATGTAGACAATAAACAACGACTATGCTATGCTTAAATAACAATATATCTCTTATGTCAATTATCATTTGACATTGTAATTTGGCGATTCAGCCACATAATTCCAACCACTAACAATTGAATATGCAGAACATATGGCGAAATGAGTGAATAGAATGATGTTATTGGGGAATTATGGTTTTCCTTCTTTACATGATGAAATTGGATTGTTTGCAGCCACGTGATGCAGGAGGAAAAAGAATGAAGAATGTTATACTAACTGATTTTGCTGCTAATACGCACAAAGAAAACAGGGAGTACAAGAATAGTGTCTTTGTAGATTTGTTTTACGAAGATGAGAAAGCAGACGAGAATGATATTGCGTTATATAATGCACTACATGATGTCCCTCTTCCGGAAGGAACCTGTATCAAACGATTCCGCGTTGATGATGTCCTCTATATGAACTTTAAGAATGATGTATCGTTTGGAATCGA
>JAAYYM010000702.1 GCA_012515365.1 Clostridia bacterium | reverse complement strand
GGCACTGCTCCGACTTCATCCCCGAAGCAATAATTCTGTTCAGCTCCTGCTCGTCAAACTGGTAGCACTCTGGAAAGTATTTATGAACAATACCACCCATCATGTACTTGTGCTGATTTTCCTCTTTTCGCTTCTGCTGACTTGCCTTTCTCTTGGCTTCTGCCAGTCTTGCCTTAGCCTGCTCCACAATCTTCTCTGCCTTTAATGTGGTACAAGTTTCTTTCGACAGGATAGCCATTGTCTATACACTGAGCAATACTAACAATCTGATTCTTATGGGCAATCAGCTCGGTGGCAATGCTATTAGCTACATCCGCCATTCATACAGAAAGGCCCGCAATCGGAAAACAGCTCTGCATTCTGACTGATCAGCTGCTCCCAGATTTTCAGCATCACATATCTGGTTTCCTTTGTATTTCTTCTGCATACTCTCTGATGAATCATGTGCTTCCACTGATACGGAGTTGCACTGATTAGAAGTATGTTCCTCATACCCTGTGGAGCGCAGTATCCGGCTGAATCATTGTCTACACCAGCTTTAATCATTTCCTGGTAATTCTTCATGGAACTGCTGCACTGCTTTAGGTATTCCTCTTCTTGCCCCGTTCCCATCAGGTCATAAGGAATTACAAAATCCTCCACCCCAGAGTAATCACTGTACTGAAGACTTGCAGACATATACTTCACTTCATTCTGGTGTCTGGTTATCTGTGCCAGGAATCTTCTGGATGCTCCCACTATCACCACATTGATAATTCCAAACTTTTGAATTGTAGGATGTGGAAGCTTCACAAGATTTTCCACTGTTGATCTCTGGTATGGCTTTTCATACAAATCCATAAAATCATTCAGGCAGGATATCTGATGTCCTCTCTGTGTCAGCCTTCTGTAACCTCTGATAATCTGGTTGTCATGATACGGTAAAGTTCCGTATTCGCAGGGAATCTGTCCACAAACGGCAGAATGACATTTCCATAGAATAAAAGCCCTTCACCTTCTCCCGAATGTGTTACATACGAAAGCTGGTGAGGGCTGATATTTAACTGTTTTGCAAGAATCTGTCTGTCACCTACTGCCTGGTTCAGCATATATATAAAGTCAGAGTTCTCGAAGATATTCTCTACTTCCTTGGATGCCAGCAAATCCTTAACGTTCTGGGTGATACCTGTTGGAATTCCTCCCCATTTTCTGAAACGCTTCCAGATTTCCACGGTATAGGCTGCCGTCTGGTCTTCTCGGAGCATAAGATGCATCTCATCCATGTAATATCTGGTAGATTTTCCCTGGCTTCGGTTTTCGGTTACCCTTCCCCATACCTGGTCCTGCACCACAAGCATACCAATCTTCTTAAGCTGCTTACCCAGATCCTTGATGTCATAACATACAAGGCGGTTTGTAAGCTCCACATTGGTTCTGTGGTTAAAGACATTTAAAGAACCGGATACATAGATTTCAAGGGCTGTTGCCACATGCTTTGCTTCCGGCTCATCCTGGTTTAAGAGCGCCTGATACAGATCACCAAGAATTGGCATATTCTCCGGTCCTGGATTCTCAAAATACTTCTGGTAAATCTGACGGATGCATCTGTCAATGACCGTTTTTTCAACCGGTCTAAGTCCGTCCTTGTTGCCTACAATCAGCTCACACAAGGACAGAATAAAATCTGCCTTCAGTGCAATGGGGTTGTCATCATCCGAGTAGTTCATGTTTATATCCATGGGATTGATATACTGGTCAGAAGTCGGGCTGATCTTAATAACCTGTCCTCCAAATCTTGCCACCAGTGGAGAATACTCTGACTCAGGATCGGAAATGATGATGTCATCATCCGTTACAAGGAAAGCATTTGCGATTTCCCTCTTTGCACTGAAAGACTTTCCAGATCCCGGAGTACCAAGAATCAGTGCATTTGGGTTCTTAAGCTTCTTTCTGTCTACCATGATCATATTGTTGGAAAGAGCGTTCAGACCATAATAAAGTGCCTCATCTCCATTCTGGAAAAGCTCCTGTGTAGTGAATGGTACAAAAATAGCTGTACTGGATGTGGTCATTCCTCTTTGAATCTCAATCAGGTTATTTGCAAGGGGAAGTGTGCTCATAAGTCCCTGTTCCTGCTGATAATCCAGCCTTACCAGATTGCAGTTATGTTTTTGGGCGATGGAAGCAGCCTGGAACACATTGTTTTCAAGCTCCTGCTTGGTCTTACCTGTATTCATTACCAGAAATGTAAGAAGAAACATTCTCTCATTCTGGGACTGCAATTCCTTTAAGAGTGCCTTTGCATCCTTGCCATAGGTTGCAAGATCAGAAGGAATGATATCCATATCATATCCGGCCCTGACTGCCTTTTTCTGTTCCTCAATCTTGCTTCGGTCCAGCTCCGTAATGGTATGCTTGATTGTTTTAATTGCCTCATTCTGATCCACCGACTGAATATGCATTGTAACAATCTGGCTTGATTCCATGGAAAGGAAATCTGCAAGCAGTCTGTCACTGATATCTGATGCATCAATGGATAAGAAACTCATGCAACCATATAAATCTCCAATCTGAAAATATCTTCCGGTAGGGAATGAAAAGCTGCTCGGTGCAATGAAATCCTTAACGGATAATCCTGAACCAACAAGATATTTCCAATCAAAATGAAACTTCGCATCATCTCCCATATGAAGCTGTCGATGCATAAGCTCCAGTCTCTCGCACCCGTTCAATGTTGTTGCTCTCACTCCAAGCCTTTTGAAGTTATTGAGAATATCTGTTTCAATATGAGTCAGTCTCGGTTTTGCCGTCTTCATGGACTCTGCCTTAATACCGAATGTAAGATATTTGGTTTTGGTAAGACCGTTATTTCCAGCCTCCATCTGATGAAGGAGCACTTCCGAATATTCATCCCTGACATCATCAAATCCATCATTCTTATGAGAAATTGCGATGCTCTTCTCAAAATCAGAGACATCCGTTGCCATATTGTTGAATGACAGCTGAAACTTTACGGAACTGTCAAAGAAGTTCAGGAAAGAACACCATTCCTCAAAAATCTCCGTCTTGTCCTCCTGCTGTGCCAGCTGATAATTGATATCCTGAAACTGAATTGTCTTTGTATAATAATCAAGTCCTACCCTGCAAATGCCATCAGGAAACATTCTGTCAAAGGGAATTGTCTGCTGCGCCGTCTTCGGTGTTCCATCATTTCTCTGTGCGTTTTTTACGATTTCCCTTACTGCCTTCTGTTCTTCCTTGTTTAACCCTTCTGGCATTCTGAACTTCCTGCTTTCCTGTGCTTTCTTTTTGCGAAAGTCTAACAATGTTTTCTACCTCCTTTTCTGCCTTTGCCTGACGCAAAAGCGCTGCGTAATAGTTATCCGTCATATAGGGACGGATCTTTGGCCTTTTGAATACTGCCTGCATCATGTGGTTCAAAATAACTTCCAACGGCTGACCGTTCTTCTCATACATAGCCAGAAAAAAGAATGGCATCATAATTACCATCATTCCCATGACTGCCGTATTAACCTTTACTACTGTTTTGAGCAAAAAGAATGACGGTACTCCAATGAGTGCCGCCAGTCCAAAACAAATCAGCTGTCTTTTGGTCAGATTGAACATCACCTTGCTTTTTACTCTTGTCAGGTCCCTCGGGACACTGATATAAGATGCTGCCATAATCTTCCTCCTTAATGTGCATGGAATATACTGTGTGCTACTGCTCCGGTCTTAAATAAGGTAAATGCCAACAAAATGGTAAATCCCATTACCTTCCATAAAGAACCGATAATATCTGAACTGAAAGCTACTGACTGAATCAGGACTGCATAGATTCCCACACATACCATGATCAGAAATCCCTGGAATCCAAGTGCAAACAGACTTCTCAAATAATTCTGTCCCATCATGCTCTGCTCCCTGTTTCCAAAAGTAGCAAATGGAATAGGTGCCAGGCTGACCATAAGATAAATCTCAATCATACGTCCGTTGATAATAACGAAGATGATGGCCGCCAGTACATACATCATAAGCGTTGCAAGAGAATACTCCATTTCATCCGGTTCCTCATAACCAAGGCTGATAGTAAGACTTCCCTGAGGATCCCCGTCAATCAGAAGCACTTTCTTTCCTTCTTTTGCTAATCCAATTCCAAGATTTACACACGATACGGTCTTTCCGACTCCACCTTTTTGATTTGATACTGCAATTACCTTACACATAAGCTTTTTCTCCTTTATTCATCCCAATATTTATTCATGTTCATTTTCAGCATTTCAAGTATTTCCCGCCTCATCTGCTCCGCTGTATAGCTGGTAGGAAAGAATCTGTGAAGCTGCTCATTCTTAAATACAACACGGTCAATGTCTTTCTGTTTGATTTCACTTAGGATATCTTCCATATCCTGTACCGTCAGTTTTCCTTCCGTACTAAACTTCTTTATTCGAAGTGCTTGTGATAATGAAGGCGTACACTGTGCAAACTCCATTGCTTCCAACATTTCCTTCTGTTCCTTCTTATTCAGGTACGACAGCTGTACAGCCGGTGTAAATCCCATGCTTCCGTCATCCACCTTTTCAAGCATCTCCGGTATCAGATCTGTTATCTTGATATACCTCTGGACCTGCTTTGGACTGTCTCCACATTCTTCGCCAATCAGCTCAATGCTCTTCTTACCTAAATTGTGGTCCACCTGACCACATTTTCTTCTCCCAGCTCTTCTTTTGATTACTTCGTACTTCATCTTGTAAGCAAATGCCTTTTCACTGGGGCTGATCATTTCTCGCTGCAAATTGGAATCAACCATTGAAACTACTGCATCATCATCCTTAAGTACCCTAATGATCACTGGCACTTTCCGATATCCAATCTTCTCAGCAGCAAATTTTCTTCTGTGCCCTGATATGATTTCATAGGTACCATCTTTTCTCGGTCTTACAATCAGCGGATTAAGAATCCCATACTTTTTCACGCTTTCCTGTAATTCAATCATCTGACTGTCTGCCTTTACCTTGAATGGATGATTTTCAAAAGATCTCAGTCTCTCCATTTCAATCTCAACGACCTTTTCCTCTGTTACAGCTAATTCTTTCTTTTCTGCCATAGGCAACTTCCTTTCCCTGAACACACTCACTAACGCAAAAAAGCCCGTCCAGAATAGATTATTTTTCATCTAATCTGAACGGACTCTTCCGACAGGCCTTTTTTGGCAAGACTACAGTGTTTTCCTTTCCATCTTTCCTTACTTTTACAACCTAAACCTCATCCTACTTTGTACTTAATCCCTATGGCTGACAGTTTTGAAAAATATGGATTGGTGACAAGAAATCATTTTCGCTGACAAAATCAGTTCTCCATGCCATATTTCGCTGACAAATTTGTCACCGAAACTGCCATTTTTACATGAAAAAAGCAGCAATGATTTTCTAGTCATTACTGCTTAAATGAGCGTTCCCTATAGGAATCGAACCTACAATAGAGTCTTAGGAGGACCCCGTTATATCCATTTAACTAAGGGAACAAATGCCGTATTTTCAGGCTTTTTCAGCCTTTTGGCTACGGTCGCCATATCTATGAATCCAATCACTTTCGTGATGAATTTCTATTGTAACTTACTTTGACATCCAGGTCAATCCTTACTGGAATCGAACTCTGACTTACCACTTCTCTACTTCCGTAGGTGTCAACCATGGTTGAACCTTAGGAGGGGCTTGTTATATCCATTTAACTATAGAAGCAGGAAATCTTAATATAAGATAAACGTTTACCTTATATTTATATCATATTTAAACATTAAAATCTACCTTTCCTTGCATCCATAATACTCCTTTAAATCTTCTTCCAACCATTGGTTCACCAAGTAGATCTTTTTTATTAATACTGATATCTAACAATATTTCATTGCAATTTAATGTAATTAAATATACTTTTTCATTTGTATACTTATTCACTACTGTTTCTACATCTTCTATTTCACCAAGAACTGAATACTGGTCACATTCTACACCATATGGCATAAAATAAGAATCAACTAAAGTAAAAACATCTTCTTTTAATATTTTTCTAGAAATGGTCGTGTAAGTATCAATATCTTCAAGCGTCAGGCTTTCAATTGCATCTTCGTCTCCTCTTCTTGCTGCAGCAAGTAAATGATAACGGTTTTTTGATGCTTTTTTGATTCGATTCTTATCTTTCTCATTCTTATTAATGGGAAGCATTATTTTTCCCTGAATTGAAAGACCTGTAAATATCACGTCTGAATTATATTTATTCCTTTTATTTATTTTACGATTTTTCAGATAATCAATTGTATTTTGCAGATAAAAAATAAGTGAAACTCCTATTTTAATATCATCGCATGCACCCGCATAACTTTCTTTTTCTGCATGTCTCTCAATCGCTATATCCTCTTCTGTGCTAATATGAACACCTCTGCAGATTGGATAATAAAAATCTAATGAGAATTGCTCTGCGTCATCAAATTCACCTCTGACTACAATTCCCATTGAATTTGCATATTCCTTCACATATTCGACAAGAACAGATTCCTGATCTATTTCTACATAATTTTTTTCATCTGCATGATTAATAACATCATCTAATAAACTATTTAACTGCTTCTTACTTGTAATACTACTAAATCCGATTGCACGTAAATATTGATGCAAAATAGCACCCTCCAATCACTAATCCAACACCTTCTCGATAAATACATGATGAACTTCCAAAAGGTCTATTGTTTTATTATCATTATAAATTTGATTATCTTTATTCTTTATTAATCTGATCTTCGGACGATCTGAAAAATGTTCGTTTTGCTCAATTACAATTGCAGTATCACCTTCATTTGTTAGAACATGTGTTCCTATTGGATATGTAGCAACAAAATCCAGAAAAATATCTACAACTTTACTGTCAAATTTTGTTTCTTTATTAACTCTAATATATTCAATGGCTTCCTGTACCTTTACCTGCTTACAACCGATCCCACAAATCAATTCATCAAAAGCATCACACACAGCTACAATTCTATTCTCAATTGCAATTGTTCGTAACTTTAAAGGAAAACCGGATCCATTAATTCTTTCATGATGAAATAGAAGAATTTTTTTTGCCGTACTAGTCATCCAACTTTCTTTTTCTACAGAAGAAAAACCATACACTGTGTGTTTCTTATATTCAAATGCACGCTCTGGTGTTAATTCGTCTAATGATATGTTATTATATGGAACTGAAATATATTTGAGTCCTAAATCATGCAGGATACTTCCAACTCCAATATCATAAATCAGATTTTCAGGCAAATTCATCTTAACTGCTGTTAAAATTGATAAGGTTGATACATTAATACAATGGTCACATAAATCTGCACTACGCTCTCTGATATCATATATCTTTTCAACTACTTCTTTTTTTTCTAGTATCTCATTAATAATTCTGGTAGTCGTTTCTTTAATCTCAGAAAGCTTATCATTATCCTTATAGATATGACTATCCAGCAATTTCTTAACCTTAATTGTACAGTCTTTTTTTACTTCATCATTGATGATTTCACTCTCATCCTGAATAGATAAATCATCAATAATATAAACCTCATCAATTCCTAAATTGATCAGCCTTTCAATATACTCTTTTCTTAAGATTGTTCCTTCATAGATCAGTACTTGATTCAATCCATAAATAACTGGCTTTGCTAAGTACTCACCACCAACTAAATTGCTGACTTTTTCTAAATGCATATTATGCTCTCCACCTAAACACTAGCTACTCATAATCTTCAATATCATTCTGTAAAGCCTGTAATAATGCTTTTTCTTCTTCTTCACCTAACGAAATTGCACTTTCTCCACGATTTATTTCTTTTACATATACATAACAGCCTTCGCTGCTATGAACTGAGTTCAATATAAACCCATTTCTACGATCATTCAATAATGCAACTGAAAAGCTTAGTTTTCCGCCCATTTCTTTAAATGCGTCATATTTTACGACACCTACTCTTTGGTATGTATCACGCAAATTATCGATTAATCTAATAATATCTTTTCTATTTTTTTCTGTGGAATTACGTAAAAACTCAATATCATTAAATAAATTTTCTATCTGTTGCTCTAAACTTTTTGCCTTTTTTCCTTGCATAAAATTTGTATAGGCTTCTTGTAATCTATTATATTTTACTAATAATGTTATTAACATGACAAGCACAATAATAAACAATACTAATAAAATAATAAATAATACACCAGGATCTATTCCACCCATTCCCATACTATTAAACAAATTACTTTCCATTTCTATATAAACTCCTCTCAGTTGTATCTTTATTTTTCTGCAGATGTAATTAATTCAACGATTCTCTCTAATTCATCGTTCGAAAAATACTCTACTTCTATTTTTCCTTTTCCATTTCCTTTCGATACTATATTAACCTTTGTACCAACAGCTATTTTCATTTTTTCTTCTAAGTTCCTATAAATATAATCTAAATCATCATTTTTCGTTTCCTGTTTTTTGGTGTTCTCCGGTTTGTTCATATTCTTAACTAATTTTTCAATATCTCTTACACTTAGTTTTTCGTCAAACACCTTTGTTGCTAATTGTAATTGTATTTCCTGATCTTCGATTCCTAATAAAGTTCTGGCATGTCCCTGTGATATCATATCACTGATCAGCATTTGTTGAACCTCTTCATTTAACTTCAATAGTCTCATAGAATTGGTAATAGCAGATCTGCTCTTTGAAACTCTGTCAGCTACTTCATCTTGTTTTAATTTAAATTCTTCTAAAAGTCTTTTGTATGCTTTTGCTTCTTCAATTGGGTTTAAGTTTTCTCTCTGTATATTTTCAATTAAAGAAATCTCCAATATTTCCTGTTCTGTTAAATCTTTAATGATAACAGGAACTTCTGTTAATCCGGCAATTTTTGCAGCTCTCCATCTTCTTTCACCGGCAATAATTTCATAATAATCTGTCCGATCCTGTACCAAAATAGGTTGTAATAACCCATATTGCTTAATCGATTCTGATAACTCAATTAATTTATCTTCATCAAAATCCTGTCTCGGCTGTTTGCGGTTTGGTTCAACTTTAGTAATTTTAACAACCTTATCAGGTCTAAACTCTTCTATTTTTTCTTTTGCTT
>JAAYYM010000701.1 GCA_012515365.1 Clostridia bacterium | reverse complement strand
TTACACTTCCATCCTACGACTCAAATATTACTAATTCATGTTCCATCAACAGTACCTCCCTGTTTGTCCAGCTTTTCCATCTTAACCTGATATTTCATCATTCGCAGCACGTAATCCGGTAACTTGCGATGTCCCAATTCCCACTCTGTCATCGTTCTATACGGAATCCCAAAATATGCACAGAATTCCTTTCTGTTCATTCCAGTACTTTCTCTCAATCCCCTAACTTGATCTTTGATTTCCATTTTGCCCCCTCCTTTACTCAATGTGTATCCATTGTATCAGTTATTGCTTGGTTATGCAATGAGTAATTTTCTTATACCACTCTTATACACTGTTTGAACTGTTTCTGGAAAATAAGCCCTCGCAATTTGAAACAGCCAAAATTACAAAAAGGGCATCCAAATGGATGCCCTTGCCATGATTCGTATTTTTGTACTAATTTTGCACTACTTCGCCCATGTAAGCTGACGTTCATAGCCTACCTCCTTGTACGCTTATTGTGCTAATATGCTTACTAAATTTTGATGTCGCTCCGTCTGATTTGCAATATCTTCTTCAGATACTCCGTAATACCGATACACATCCTTTTGTATCGCACCAAATCCCCTGCCACTATACTGCGTTTCAATCAATCCGCGATTCATTTCCAGTTCCACTTGCATAGAACCATCTTCGCCCTTATCAAGTATGAACAGGTGATAATCCATATTCAAAACTTCCTGTGGCAGTTTTTCCACGATTGCTTCTGCCTGCTTCTCCCACTCTTCAATTTCCTGACTCCACTTATCTCTTGCCTCTTTATCATGAAAATTTATTATTTTCGGCTGTTTGGGCAGCAAATCCAACCGTTCCCTTTGCGCCAGCGAGAAACGCATTCTCCGTATGTATATTTCATAAAGCGGATATGTATCATCTGCTTCTATCATGCCATAGTGCTCTTTCATGTAGCAAATAGTTTCTTCAAGTGTATGTGTTCCAGGCTTAATAGACTTCTGGGCTTTCTTCAATCTATTTTGATGCTTTCTGATCATGTGCGCATGCTTGAATCGTTTGATTGGATTCTTTTCTTTATACTGATTACCTGCAAGAAAAACGGCTGTACTCTTTCAAGCATTATTTAATTTTCTATACATCCTCATCTGTTGTGTTCCCACAACCGAGGTCAGCGTCACAAAGTGCATAAATTCAAGCACTTCTACACATCGCTCCGCTGTAATCGCACAATAGTCTCTATATGCCTTGATTGAGGTATTTAGATGCCCCGCACTGGCAACATTTCCAATTCTGATTTATTAAAAGACACAAACTGCTCCTAATTGCCAACCTCTTTATGAATTTCTGTTATTTATTTCTGATATCATTCTATCATATTCCTGCTCGCTGATTTTATATTTCTTTTTAATCAGGAAATAACAGCCTACAATAAAAATAATTGGAATAACCACCATTCCCAGTCGAAGAAGCAGCATCTGGTTCGTTCCTACCGTGCTGATGTAGCCTGCTGCCTTGTCAAAGACCTGCGTACTGGTTATTTCACCTTTTCCGCTTTGGATTTCCAAATCTGTAATTTGCTGACTTACCACATAAATTCCACTGATAATCAGAACACCTGCACAAATTCCCTGGTTGATTGCACCACTTAGCTTGGCACTGAAGGAGCGTACCGCTGAAATGATGCTGTCATGCCGCTCGTTAAATCGATACTCATCATACTCAATGGTATTATTGAGCATAACCACAACCACCAGATTATATAATCCCTGACTAAAGAAAATCACAAAACCGATTACGTTTATCAGAATGATGTTCTTAGGCAAAACATAACCAATTGACAAAAGCAAAAGATACCCTGCTACAATGGTTACCGTAAAAATACGCAGTAACGTCATTCTCGAAAAGTACTTTGACAGGATGCCAAAGGCTGCCTGCGATATCAGGGTACCCAATCCATACATGACTGTAAACAGGAATATCAGCGTTCCGCCCTCTTCATAGCCAAACTCAAAATAGAAGAAATTGACTGCAAACACAATCAGCAGACCATTGACAATATTAAACAGCAGCGAAGCAAATCCTATTGTCATCAACTGATCATTTCTTCCAAATATTTTAAACATATCCTTTAGCGACAATTTATCTGCACTTTCCTGACGTGGTCTTTCTTTTACGCCAAAGAACGTAAGCAACTGAAAACCAACAAAGCAAAGAGCAATAATAAGTGCTGCCACACGATAGGCATTTACTGCATTTCCAGCTACCACAGTTGGCAGAACACCTGCAACTGAAAATTGTCCAATACAGATAAAAATACTCATCAGCGTTACAAGCGTGTTTCTTTCCTTGGGATTGCTCGTTAGGCTTGGCAGCATCCCCCAGTATGCAATATCATTCATTGTGTAGGTCATGCCCCAAAGCAGATAACTGATGCCAAAGAATATTACAAAGGCCCAGCCCTGTGGCCGCACCGTAAACAGCAATACAATCATAATGGCGTTAAGAAGCATTCCCGCCAAAATCCACGGCCTGTATTTGCCTCCCTTCAGGTGACTGTTTTCAATAATAATGCCCATCATAGGGTCATTGATGGCATCCCATACAAGACAGGCCACAATGCACATGGAAATTGCCCCGAACTGCGCCACTGTCAGCTTCATGGTATATTGTATATAGGTAATCAAATACATGTTAATCAATGTATAAGCCATATCCCTGCCAGTTGCCCCGATGGAGTAAGACCATTTCGTACGATTATCAAGTTTAATCTCTGTTGTTTTCATATGAACCCCCGTTCTTTTCACATAACTTTTTGATACACAGCAAAGGATGCTTATTTGCAGACAGCACAATTGCCTCTGCAATTTTGTAAGGTACAACCCCGCCGCTTTGACACATCACGCTATCCAGACACCCTTCATGAATTCCCTGCAAGGTCATCATGACTTCCGGATCATCCCTTTTTTTGTCGGGATACATGGAAAAAGCAATGTGTTCAGCAATTTTCATAAACAGCTTTCCAAGCAAAGAGTGCTTGGCCAGACATTCCAGCGAATCGTGAATATCAAACTCTCCCGGCTTTCTGTCATCCAAATGACTCAATGGGCGTCCATACAAAACCTCAAATTGCTGCCCGGAAATTTGCAGGCCGTACCCTGTATTATTTTTCATTTGCTGAAAATACTCCGATAGGCGCTCCCTGTCATCTCTTTCATAGGAAATTCCCTTCACAGAAATACTTTCTTTTAACCGAGGGTCTCTTGAAGAAGTCGCGATTGTGATTTCGTATTCCCCAGCAGGAACAATAAATGCGCTATGCTCCTCGGCATAAATGCTAAAGCTTCGTTCATTTAAGCATATGTTCACTTCAGCTTCCTGCCCCGGCTCTAAATATACTTTCTGGTAGCCCCGAAGTTCTTGGGCTGCTCTTAAATAATTGCAGTCAGGATTCTTCACATAAAGCTGTACCACTTCACTGGCGGGATAGCTTCCAATGTTTTTGATATGACAGCTTATCTCCAGTTCACCACCAAAATATTCTTTCTGACCTTCTATGCAGGTCTCCCCATGTTCTTCCAGATGCTTTTTCCAATTTATCTGTAAATCTGAATATTCAAATTTTGTATAGGTCAGACCATGACCAAAGGGGAAGCTTACCTTACGCTGATAGGTATCATAGTAGCGATATCCAATAAAGATACTCTCCCGGTACTCTACGTCATCTGCGTTTTGACCAAAATTTCCATAGCAGGGAATATCCTCTGCCGATATGGGCCAGCTTTCTGCCAGCTTCCCGCAAGGACTGGATTGACCAAGCAGCAGGGCTGCGCAGGCTTCACCTACGCCCTGCCCACCCAGATACATCTGCATAATAGCAGGTACCCATTTCGCAAAGGGCATCTCAAAGGGTGCTCCGCTAAAGGTAATCACACCAATTTGTGGATTTACCTCCCGCATCTTCTCTAACAGATGCGTTTGATTCTCCGGAAGCTTGTAGGACTTTCGGTCATATCCTTCCCCCTCATAGCGTTCACTGAGTCCACCAAAAAACAGTATAGTTGTGTTTTGATTTTCTTTCGCTGTAAGATGAACTATTACTTCCTGCTCCAGCTTTGCATTAACAATATCTGAATCGCTTTCATATCCCTGACAGTAAAGCACATTACATCCGTGCTGCTGCAAACTGGTAATAACATCTGTATTCTGAGAAGCGTTAATATGACTGCTTCCACCACCCTGATATCGCATATGCTGCGCAAGCTCACCCACTACCAGAAGTGTTTTCTCAGCATCAATTGGGAAAAAATCCTCATTCTTTAGCAGTACCGCAGATTCCTTTTCAAGCTCCACTGCCAGCTTATGATGTTCCGCCAACAAGGTGGCTTTTTCCTTTATCTGAGCAGAATTCTTCTCTGGTTCCCCGGTTACAGATTCCTGCGTAGGTTTTGGGGCTTTTCCGTATGTCACAAGCTTTCCCACATTGGAAGCTGCACGTTCCAGTTCCTGAATATCCGGCATTTTGTTTTCGAGAGCTGCACGATTACCGGGAATATGTAAGCCCACACTGTCAGGCATTTCCAAATCCATCCCTGCCGCAATACACTCTACCCAGTTTACGCAGGCTCCCCAGTCTGAAATGACCGTTCCCTCATAGCCCCATTCCTGTCGCAAAATATCCACCAATAGTCTGCGGTTCTCACAGGCATAAATTCCATTCAGTCGATTATAGGAGGCCATTACCGTAAGTGGTTTTGCCTCCTTTACCGCCATCTCAAAGGCTGATAAGTAAATCTCCCGTAACGCCCGTTCGTCAATCTGGCTATTGGAGGTCTGCCGATGTGTTTCCTGATTATTTCCGGCAAAATGCTTTAAAGAAGTCCCTACCCCCTTTTCCTGCATTGCCTTAATATAGGCTACAGCAAGAGTCCCTGCAAGATAGGGGTCTTCGGAGAAATATTCGAAGTTTCTTCCGCAAAGAGGCGAACGCTTCATATTAACACCGCACCCCAGTACAATGGATACATCCTCGGCAATGGCCTCCTGCGCTATTGCCTGTGCCATCCGCCTTACTGCTTCAGGATTCCAGCTGCATGCCAGGGCACTCTCTGTTGGAAAACAGGTGGCAGGAATGCTGTCATTGTTTTGCCCCGGTGCATCCTGCTTTTGCTTCCGTAATCCGTGTGGTCCGTCACACATCATAATCTGTGGAAGCTTACCTTCTGCGTCCCAGGTATGCCAGGCCCCCGCCCCACTGGTGAACCGCATTTTCTCTTCCAACGATAAATTCCGTATAATATCCTGATACATAATGCTCCCCCCCATTCTGACGTTCTTTATGATTTTATGTTATCAAATTAGAGTCTTTCAATATATCATTTTTATTTTATATATATAATTTTTATTTTATTTTTTGCAGAATTCGACTATACTGTTCTTAGAAGCACCCACACTTGCAGCCGCAATACATTAGGAGACGATTACACCATATGATAAAAAAGGATCCATCAAAAATCCCCATAGAAGTTCTGCCGGATTCCCTCAATGCACTTTATGAGCAACGTGAAAGCGGGCGGACGCACTCAGCTTTTTCCATGGAATATATGCTTTACCAGGCAATTCAGGCCGGTAATAAGGCTCAGGTCATTGAAATAATTGATGTGTATCTTGGAAACGGTCTTGTAGTGGGCAGATTATCCGACAATTCTATGAACCAAATGAAATACTGGTCAATTGCCTGTATTTCTGTTGCAATTCATTATGCAATCCTGGGTGGTTTGGACGAAACCGATGCCTTTAATCTCAGCGACACCTATATTCGTCATGTAGATAAGCTCACAGCGATAGAAGACTGTATTCCTTATCTGAAGGAAAAGGCTCTTGAACTAGCTTCCCTGGTAGCGCGTTCAAAAAATAAAAATACAGGCTCTCCCTACATTCGGAAGTGCCTGCATTTCATTAATGTTCATTTGCATGACCGTCTGACTATTGCTTCTATTGCAAAAGAACTTGGTATCTCAAGAGACTATCTTTCCACTCTTTTTCAACAGGAAATGCAGCTTTCTCTGCACAAATATATTGTCAGAGAAAAATTGGAAGCCTCTAAAGCCCTGCTCATGCAAAATTTAACTTATGGCCAAATCTGTTATCAGCTGTCCTTCTGCTCTGAAACCCATTATATTAATTGCTTTAAGCGCCAATATGGGATTACTCCCGGGAACTACAAAAGGCAGCAATATATATAAATATTACTTATATTGAGAGTTCAACTTCTGACTGTAATTTCCTCGTCTGGCTCCAATACCAATCCTTCGTCCAAACTCAGCAAAATCTTATATAAACCTTCCAACTTACAAATCTGATGATGTATCGTGCGCATAAGAATATATCCCTACGAAAAGGTGTTAGAGCTTAGTGCAAAGACAGATGCTCAGGTAAAAGAAGAACTTATTCAGGATACGCAATTGCGATTCCGCGCCATGCTGGATTATACATTGGATGTATTTACGGCAGACAGGATGGAAAGTAAAAGCTATCAATTACCATTTGCAATGTTTTTTGTTGCAAAATCCATGTTTAAGGAATCTGTTGCGGCAATTGCATCAGAAGCATGCATGACTGTGGCAAATTGGGATTACAGAGTTAGGAGCAATCTACTAAGATTTATTCTTTTTGATGATAACGCGGAAAAATGCTTTATTGAAAAAATGACTATATTTTTTATGGCATTGGAAGAATGTAAAGGTCTTGAAGATAATTATATGTCAGATTGTAAAAGAATGTCGCTGGCAGAGTTTTATCCTGGTTTATTGAAGGAGGTTGAAAACCTCGACTATGAAAAAGTTCACAGTATTTTGCTAAGAATTAGAAATGGAAAGAAAAGGTATTGCCTGGCGTATAATCATGCGATATGGAAGGTTAACGAATCCAGAATTCCCGCTAATCTTAAGGAAATGTACGAGAAATGCGAAAAAAGCAAATCCAGATATTCTCATGAGGGAATGGAAGAGGATTTAGTGGACTTTATCCAAAGTGACATGTGTGATTATCTGATGAAAAATGAGGCTTCCGCCTATAATCCGTTTTGGATATTTGGGACAGGCAAATATAAGGAAAATATTGACTTTATATACAGTAGAAAATATGTTGTAGAGTTTGATACAATATGGATTCATTATTTGTCCTTAAAAGCTGCTGAAGAAGAAAAGAGAATAGAGTATATCAGTTCCTTTTGTAGCAATCCAGTAAAAGGAAAAGTTGTACAATTACATCCGAATAGGGTTAACTTGTAAAAGAATTCTTATGAATTCGAAACATCAGAAAATCTGGGGAGTGTACATTGATGGCATTTGATATTTATAATTTGATTCGTTTGGCAGAAGTAAAGAACTACCTGCGAGAAAATAAAAAGTTTACTGTATTAGAGCAGGAAACAATCATCAGATCCAGTTATTATCCAATAGAAGAAAAACTGAAATACCTGAAACAGCTTCTGAAGGAAACAGATAATGTAGATCCACATTTACAGGAGCGGGTTGAGTTGTATGAATACATAGTGAATTTTATTCATTATCCGAGGGAAGATGCTATTTATATGGTAGTTTTGGGGATTAGTGGGTATGATGTAGATTTTAAAGATAATAATTATGAGCTGAGTGAGCAATTAATGGGTGATACACATTATTTTAAGAGTTATGAGAGACTGATGGAATATTGCAGTGAGGATAATATAAAGTGGCGAGCTGGTGATAAAATTTGTGTTGATATTGTATTGTCAGCAGAACTGGGAAGAAGGTATGAGAAGGGAGAACTTGTGCAACCTATATGGTTTAATCTTTCACTGATGGATGGAAAAATGAGAATCTATCATTTTGAAATAGATGATAAATGGTTCCTTAAGCAAGGGTGGTCTAAAGAGTGTCTGTATCATTATAATACATGGGACACGTCATTCAGATCAACACTTCCCTTTGAAACAGGGAATAGAGTAAGACTACAGACACCAGCAATGAAAAAAGCGTTAATGGGAATTGTTGAAAGTTCAAAGGATTTTTATGGAAGTTGGTATAATTTTTTATGGTGTGAGGATGAAAATTATGGAGCAGAAGATATTAGAAAACTGATTGAAAACAGGAGCTATGGGGAAATACAAAAACAGAAAATAAAAATGTTGGATATTTCATTTCCGCAATTAGATGTGTTGGGGGAATATTTAACTTATGATTGGATTGAAAGAGCAGAAGGAGATTAACGCATGAAATATGTTATTTCAGATATTCATGGCTGTTACAATGAATATCAAGAATTATTACAAAAGATAAATCTGTCAGAAGAAAGAGATCAT
>JAAYYM010000700.1 GCA_012515365.1 Clostridia bacterium | reverse complement strand
TCCACGCATTTGATTCATAATTATCGGACCCCCGAAACATTCCTGTTTATTTATTTATTTGTCTGATGAGTCAGCTCGTCCATATTCATTTTAAGAGAATGAACAGCGTCATTTACTTTGACGACAGCATCCTGATTCTTTTCTGTGATATCAAGTGTTTGCTGCGTGCCTGCTGTTACTTCTTCACTAATGGCAGAAATCGTCTGGATGCTTTCTACAATTTTCGCATTGGCCTCATTAATATCTGTCATCTGTTTTTCCTGAACTTTGGCACATTCTGTAACATTTGTGACAGTATTTTTGACATGTCTAAAAGCTTCCCCTGCCTGAAGAATCATTTCATTCTGCTGTTCGCTGATATTTTTCATTTCATCAATTGCAGAAGAAACTGCCACAGCTTCTTCACTCAATTCACTGATAATACTTCTTATCTTTTCAGTTGCATCCTTTGTCTGTTGAGAAAGTTGATTGATTTCTTCAGCAACCACCGCAAATCCTCGTCCGGCATCGCCTGCTCTGGCAGCTTCAATTGATGCATTTAATGCAAGCAGATTGGTTTGATTTGCAATCCCATGAATAATGGAAATAATATCAATTGCCTGCTCTGTACGTTCCTGCAGCTGAACAGCTTTTTCAGATACTGTCAGACTGTTTTCTCTGGTAATGACAGCTCCTTGATCCAGTGCACTCATATTATCAATTCCATCATTGACAGCTACCTCAGCTTTATTTGTAAGCTCCATGATGTCACCGGAGAGCTTAACCGCACTATCAAGGTACTCTTGGATTTCACTTGTTCTTGTCATCTGTTCCTGAATAGATTCTGCCGTCTGTAGAGAGCTTGCCGCTACTTCTTTCATGGATTCCTTTGTGCTGACAGCTGAATCCATAATCATATCCATGTTTTGTTTAATCTGCGTTGTTCTCGTTGTCATCTGGTCAGTTGCACCGATAATCGCATTCAGTATACGTTTTTGATTCTCTTCATTTTCTTTGAGATTACTAATCTTATGTTGATTGATCTGAGATGATACTCTGGTTGCTATAATAGTTAGCGCCATACACAATAATGTAGCTGCAATCTGTATTTCATAATTAGCAATGTCATCATTCGTTGTCATCTTAAGAACCAGCACATGATAAACAATACTGATCAGATTACCGAGAAGTGCTAATGAAGAAAAACCCCATAGCAGTTTAACATCATTGCAGAGCATAAGTAAAGAGGTCATTGGCAAAATGTAAGTAAATACCAAAACAGTATCACCTGTCAGCAATACATATAAATAAAAAATGATATATCCATATGCTGTTATGTATTTAATTTTGCGATCTTCCGGATCCCGCTTAAAAAATAAATGAGCAACAACATAAGGTACTACACCAATAATAACAAAAACAATAAAATAAAAAAGTGTTCTCTGGCCTTTGAATAATTCAAGTAAATATGCTAATAATAAAATTGCAATGATAACACCCCAGCCTAATAATAATGTAACATTAATCTTCTTTTGTTCGCGCATCTGTTTTCCCTCCCATAATTGCTATAAAAGAAATCCTGTTAAACACTACATATAAATCTAATTAGTTTTAAGAGCTTTCAGCCTTTTCAAAATAATAAGATAAGATGTCCCTACGCTTGACAATGCCTATGAAAACATCATCATCATCAATAACCGGGACAAAATTCTGTTTCATAGCCCGGTTAACGAGATCCTTAATTTTTGCATCTGCTTTTACCGGTTTATGAATTCGTTTTGAAGCAATCTTGGATATTTTACATTTATAAAGTTCATCCCATGGTGTTTCTGATTCATCTCTAAAAAACCACAGTAAATCACCTTCTGAAACTGTTCCTTTATATTCCCCCTTATGATTAATAATTGGTATCGCCGTATATGTGCTTTTTTCAAGATGATCCATTACAGACTCTACAGTATCATCATTATAGGCAAATTCCACTTCACTCTTTGGGGTTAAGAAAAATAAAATATTCATATTCACATCCTCTAGCGTTCATCGCCTAAAAAGAATAAAGCTATTGTTCCAGGTCCTGAGTGCGCACCAATGGTGGGTGATACATAATTGATAATAAACTGATCAATTCCGAATCTTCTGTTAACCTCATCTGCAACATACTGTGCATCATCATAGGAATCTCCATGGCTGATAAATACAATATCATTCTGTTCCTTATAGGTTCCCATCTTTTCTTCCATCAGATCTACAAGACGATTAAGAGATTTCTTTCTTCCACGTACTTTTTCAAGTGGGATCAAATGCCCCTCATTATCTACATGCAGCACAGGTTTAATATTAACCATGGTACCAATAATGGCAGCTGCTTTACTGACTCTTCCGCCTCTTTGCAAATTGAAAAGATCGTCTACCGTAAACATATGAACCAGATTCAATTTATGCTGTTCCAGCCATTCTACGATTTCATCCAGACTTCTTCCTTCTTTTTTCATTTCTACCGCTTTGTGAACAAGCAGTCCCTCTCCAAGCGAAGCCGCCAATGAATCAACGACAACAATTCTCACATCATCTCGTTCCTCCATAATCTCATCAGCAGCTATTTTTAAACTGTTATAGCTTCCGCTCAGTCCGGAGGAAAAAGCAATCTGTAAAATTTCATTTGTATCTTTCAGGCATTCAAGAAATGCTTCTTTTGCATCTGCGGGATTAATTTGAGAAGTGGTAGGCATCAGCCCTGATCGCATTTTATTGTAAAAGACCTGTTCTGGAAGACTGTTATCCCGATTATAGAGTTCTTCCCCGAACATATAAGACAAACTAATGACACACAAATCATTTTGACTGATATAATCGTCTGGTAAATCAGCGGTTGAACATATACTTATTTTGAAGTTGTCCATCTTTATTCTCCCATAATTAAATTTAATAAAATGATTATATCATATTAGAAAAATGTGTGCAATCATGACGAAAACACTTCTTTTTTATAAATAAATCACTTCTTTTCTGTGGAAGAAAGACGTACTCTGAAAAATTGTCTGAATACAGTTTTCGCACGAAAAGGGATTAACGGATATAGATACGATTTATTGGAAACTGTTCTATTTGTCAGTATGCTGACTGCAAACAAAATAATTCCTCCAATGTAACCATAAATGCCAAATACAGCTGTTAAGATCAGCGTAATAATTCTCATAAATTTAAGTGCATAGCCAAGCTCATAATTGGACTGTGTATAGTTTGCAACTGCAACAAATGCCATATATAACATCACTTCTGAATTAAACCATCCAGAGTTAACCGAAAACTCGCCAAGCACCAATGCTGCCATGACACTTAGTGGCATGCTTAACATATTTGGGGTATTCACGGCAGCTAACTTAAGACCATCGATAGCAAGCTCCAAAATCAAAAACTGATAAATAATCGGGATATTGATTGTATCCGTAATCTTAATAAAATCAAATGACGAAGGAATATATGACGGATAAATCGTTAACAGCAGATAGGTCGGTGTCAGGAAATACGTGAGAAGAAAGATCAAAAATCTGGATAGTCTCAGGTAGGTTCCTGTAACCGGCGGAAAATAATAATCATCCGCTTCATCAACGATATCAAAAATGGAAGTTGGCATGATCATAGCCTGTGGGGCATTGTCTACCAGCACTATAATATTTCCCTCTAAAATATGAGCAGCCGCTGTATCAGGGCGTTCTGTATATTTGAATTTTGGAAATGGATTGATCCATTTTCGACGAAAAATACATTCGGCAAAGCTTTCCTGATTCATAGTCAGTGCATCTACATCAAGCCGATCGATTTTTTTCATCAGTTGCTTTAAAAACTTCTGATCAACACGATCCTCCATGTAACATACAACGACATCTGTTTTTGATGCACGGCCTACACTTTTCATCCTCATACAAAGATTGGTATCGCGAATCCTTCTTCGAATCAGTGCTGTATTGAACACGATGGTTTCTACAAATCCATCCTTGGATCCTCTCATCGCCTTATCTTTTTCTGGTTCCTGCACGCTTCTGACC
>JAAYYM010000699.1 GCA_012515365.1 Clostridia bacterium | reverse complement strand
CATCAACTTTCGGGCTTTTTAGATTAGCTTAAACAGGAATGTTAAAAGAGCTATTGATTTTCTAGAATGTATAATAATATACAAATACTGCCGATAAACAAAATAGTATAAGTTTTATATAAGGAAATATACGACGATATTTCACTACAAAGAAAGCGTAAAATAGTGATTATATAGCGCATCATTAACCAATTCATTAACTTGTTTACTGAGAGGAGTAGAATTTCGATGAAAGAATCCATACAGAATAATGAAATCGAAATCAGGCACATTTTACCTGACAACTTAAGAGGCAGAAGCATTACATCAAATGTTATTCCAACGGTTTGTAATGTTAAGAACATGCTTGGAAAGCTTGTAAGCGTTAATGGTGATTTTAATCAATTGAAGCCGTGGGAAAAAAGAAGCTATAATTCATATCTAGTCGAAGAAGTAAAAACACAAATTCTCGGTTCACAAGAATCAGAATGGAAAACTATTATTAGACAGCATATTCTCTCAAAAAGGCCATCAGCATTTGGGCCGAGTGTAATGGATATATATCTTGTAGCATATGTGGCAGAGACTTTCGGGCCTGGTAAAGATACATTCTTCAATTTTGTGAAAAGGTCAGGAATAAGTGATCAAAGTAACTCTGCCCAGGCAATCTGGCAAGTAGGTAAGGGCGATGGCGTATTTCTTGACATACTGCATGATAATGGAAAGGTTAAGGATTGGAATTACATAATATCTTGGGTGGAAGGAAAACAAAGAAAATAATCTGTACATATGAATAAAATGGTACGGAAGTTAAGATAAATTACTGAACAAGAAGAGTATTATTCATTATATGGGAAACGGTGAAGTTTTATTTATTCTTTTTGTATTAAATCATCACCCCTTTTTATCTCAAAACCTATCAGAAACAAAATCTCTGATGTCATCGAGGTAGCCAGGAAAAACAGCCTTAGCCTCGTTTGCGTCATGAAAATATCAGCCAGTCTATATGGGATATGATTCGTCTTGCAGCCATAGCAAAACATGTGTATTCTTAATATAAAAGTAATGAAAACAGGTGTCGTATGAAAAATTACATCCTTACCTATACAAAGACAAGGTTCGAGCCGTTAAATCCTGTAATAGAAGATATTCATATTGAGGATATCGCTCATGCCCTTTCCATGCTGGCCCGTGCAAATGGCCATTTCCCCCAGTTCTATTCGGTAGGACAGCACAGCCTGAACTGCTTCAAAGAGGCGAAAGCCAGAGGATATTCTTCCAGAGTTCAGCTGGGTTGCTTGCTGCACGATGCAAGCGAATGCTATATCTCAGACCTCACCAGGCCGGTAAAGAAACAACTGCCGGATTACGGCATTATTGAAGAAAAGCTTCAGAGCATGATTTACAAACGGTTTGGGTTAGCTGATCTGACAGATGATGAGATGGGCTGCATTAAGGATGTGGATGACACCCTGCTTTACCATGAGTTCGTGGAATCCATGGGTGAGCCGCCTGTCGTAGCAGAGCCGCCGCGCGTTGTGTTAAAGCATGATT
>JAAYYM010000698.1 GCA_012515365.1 Clostridia bacterium | reverse complement strand
GCTTCGTAAGATGATAGGATTAAAAGAAGTTTCTCTTAAGGACAATGAATATGCCATTCAGATCAAGCCGCGTCTTCTCGCAGAAGTAGAGAATATGCCGGAAGGACTTCAGATTTCGAATGCTAGTGGAAGCGGACTGCTGTCATGTGCAGCAATTTATTCGGAACCTTTTTCACAAGATGGTCAAAACGGAGGGGATTATCTTTTGATCGTGCCGGACGAGGTCACTGCGAAAATGCAGCCATATTATTCTGAACTAGTCGTAGATTTAAAGGGAAGCACTCCGGCTGATTTAAAGGGTAGGCTGGATGCATTGCTTGATTACAACGAAGCGGGAACATTAGATGAAACAGAAAATGAAGGTACATCAGAAAACTTAGATGACGAAGCTTTCATGTGGGATGGAAAGCTCTGTCGAGGGTCAGATAATATTGTAGTCTATACTGCTACAAATTTGATACGTGATAATCTGATCCCGGAAACGAAGTTTATGTTGTCCTCATTGATTATTCCGCTTTTCTATATTGGACTTGTATTTTTATGTGTTGCACTTACTGTGTTATCAATTCATCAATTGAGTGATTCAGAAAAATATAAACGACGCTATGATATCCTTGAAAAAATAGGTTTGGAACATACGGAAATAAATAAAATGGTCTTGAAGCAGCTGACCGCATATTATCTTTGCCCTGTACTGTTTGCCATAGTAATTTCGGGCAATGTTATCCTACAGATCAGTAAGGCGTTTATTGTCATGACAGGAATTCAGACTGTTACGATACAGTATTTTGGTATATCAGTGCTACTGTTTTTTGGAATTAATCTGGTATATTTTCTGGCAACATATGTTGGGATCAAACGAGATTTACATTAGGAGATTTAAATGAGCTTTGCATGAATGTGCATTCTTGACAGAGAGGCTGATTTCCCTTATTGTTAGTTTGGATATGTACCGAGTGACAAATAAGGGAGGATGCCTTATGACATTTCATTTTATCGTTCTGTGTGAACTAATGATAGAGTTGTTTTTGTTTTCCTGCATTGGCTGGCTGATGGAGGTTACGCTTAAATATATTCAGTATCACAGGTTCATTAACAGGGGATATCTGATTGGTCCGTATTGTCCGATTTATGGATGTGGTGTAGTCGCTGTGACTGTGCTAGTGGGCGGTGTGATTGGATATGAGGGAAGTATCACGGATACGTTTCTGGCAGGATTTATAATCTGTGGAATCCTTGAGTATTTTGTCAGTTGGTATATGGAGAAAATGTTCCATGCAAGATGGTGGGACTACAGTACAAAGCCTATGAATCTGCATGGGCGGATATGGATTGGTAATTTGGTACTGTTTGGAGTCGGCTCTGTGATCGTCATGAAATGGATTGATCCTATTTTCTTTACGGAAGTCGAAAAGTGGCCCAAAAGTGTTGTTATTCTGTCAGCTGTTTTTGTGACGGTTTTATTGATCACAGACAATATTGTTTCTTATTTTCTAATGAATGTAGTAAAGAAGGAAATTGACGGAAGTGAAGCTGATAATACAGAGGAAATCAGTCAAAAAGTACGAGCATTATTGAAAAATAGAAAAGCATTACTGCGTCGTATTCAGGCGGCATATCCTGATATGCAGGCAAGACCGGAGGCACTTACAAGGCAATTAAAAGAAGCACGTCGTGAGGTAAAGGAAGCAGCTGCAAGAGTGAAGCAGGCAACAGAAAATCTGGCAACGGAAAAGATTAAGAAGACAACAGAAATGATAAAGGAAGCCGCTGGAAAAGTAAAGGAAACAAAGATATCTGCCAGAAGTAATTTGGAAGAGGAGATCAATAAGGCTGTCAAAGAATTAGGAGAAGCAAAAGAGAAACTTCTTAAGATTGAAGAGAGGCTGAATATTAAAAGGTAGAAATCAAATTTGACTGACAAGTTATGAAATGATTTCCTGTGAAGGGGCTGCTTTTATAGATGGAAAATGAGATTACATGCAGAGCGGTGAGAAATTGGTTGATTGCATGTAAGAATTTGATCCTTTAGGGACGAAAAAGTTTAACTTACATATCATAAGCACAATTTCAAAGTCATGTCATGTAATTGAATGATTCTTTTTGCTTATTTTGACTTGTTAAAGACCAAGATTACATTCAAGAAAGTAGGTTCCGATAGTATAGGATGTAATTCCTTAAAATATCATTTAAAAGCTACATCCTATATGGAAGAAAATCACAAAATGATATGTAGTGTGTTCTATGAGATGAGCGCACTACGAGACTTCAATGAAAGAAGATAAGGTATGAAAACAGAGGAGAAAATTTTACATGCAGGCAAAGGAGATATTCATTATTGGATCACATGTGATCGAGATGATCCGACTCGAGAATGGATGGTGTTTTTGCCGGGGCTGACGGCAGAACATCATTTGTTTGATGCACAAATCGAATACTTTTCAAATCAATATAATTGTTTGACATGGGATGCACCGGCACACGGTGAGTCACGTCCATATCCTCTTGATTTCACAATGGAAGAGGTGACTTATCTGCTTAAGGATGTCATCAGCTGTGAAGAAATCAAGATGCCAATCATGGTTGGACAATCCTATGGTGGATATCTGATCCAGATGTATACATCATTATTTCCAAAATCTATGAGAGCATTTGTATCAATAGATTCCTGTTCTATTAGAAAGAAACATACTCCCTCATGGGTGACTGCTTCTCTCAAACACACAGAATGGATGTATCGTATGATTCCATGGAAACTTTTAGTTTCATGGAGTCTTTCCATTGCAACAAGTGAAGCAGGAAAGCAGAATTATAAAGAAGCAATCATGAAATATGAGAAGAAAGAATTTTGTAAGTTGGCTGGACGGGGCTTTGCATCTGTAGCAGAGGCAATTGAGCTTGATCGCGATTATGAGCCGGATTGTCCGGTGCTGTTATTTTGTGGAACCAAGGATGTGGCAGGCGTTACAAAAAAGCTGAATCAAACATGGAGCAAGGCGGAAGGATATCGTTTGGTGTGGGTAGAAGGCGCCGGTCATAATTCTAATATCGATAGTCCGGAATTTGTGAATTCATTTATAGAAGACTTTATTAATCATGTGCAGGGAATAGAGGAGTAATCTTGAAAATCAGAAGATGGTTTATTTTTGGCTTTATCAGTATGCTTATATATACAGGATGTGGATATAAACAAGCGTCATTTAATGTGGGTGAACTCTATCATGATATTTATGAGGAAGCATCTCAATTTCATACAATCGGACAACTAGATATCATACAGAAAATCGTAAACAGGCTTGGTGAAAATGGACTTACGGCAGTTGATCTTGAAAATCAAAATCAGGTTAATATGACTCACCCAGAGCGCCTTGAAGAATTTTGTGCACTTGTAGAAAACGGTCAGGCAGGAGAGGTTGAATTTTACTCAGTTACAAATGAATACGGGCTGATTCGTTATCATCTGACAACAAAACAGTCGGCTGTAGAGGTGGAACGGACCGTTTTTGCGTGGGATCAGAATAAGCTTGAGATTACAGATGAAGATCATTATCCGGCGCATCAGTGGACTTATTCCGATGGATATTTGTTCTTTGAGAAGAAACAGCCGGCAGGATATGATGGAGCAGTTGGCTATTCAGCATTTCGCATTGAGCCATTAGATGAGACCTGCAGAGCAATGAATCGCAGCTATATCCAACCAATTGGCTATGCTGCAAATGAAATGTTTCTTAAAGATTTTACAGAGAATGACTTTAATGCTTTGGATTTTAGTGATTTGTTTAACAGACTTTATCCCTATGTTTATATGAGAAGCAATCCTTATCAACAGGAGTTTGATCAGCAGGAGTATCTTGTTGCTGCAGAAGAATTTGAGAAGGTAATTACTTCTTATTTCAAAATTGATTTGAATACACTTCGTGAGCAGGTTGCGTATAGAGACGATGGATATGTTATTCAAACAAGAGGCTTTGATAATGCCGGTTATTCACCACATTCTGTATATCCGGAGGTTGTTTCTTATACGGAGCATGAGGATGGAACCCTTACCCTGACTGTTCAGGTTGTCTGGCCATACAAACATCTGGCGAGCGCCATGACGCATGAGGTAGTTGTCCGACCTATGCAGAATGGGACTTTTCAGTATGTTTCAAACCACGTTATACGATCAAAGGATTCGGTGGAACCGACGTGGTATAGTGATGATGAAGCTCCTTTTTAAAACTATTACAAAAAACATGACAGCTAGTTGTCATGTTTTTTGTGCTATCTTAGGATAGTAAGTATGTTGCGATGGTCGCAATTGAATAATTTTAGGATAGAGTAGCGGAGGGATACAAATGATTGAATCAAGATGTGGAATTTTATGCAGCGAATGTGAGTATAAGGATCAGATGAATTGTAAGGGGTGCGTTTTTATTGATAAACCTTTCTGGGGAGAGAGCTGCCCGGTTAAGACATGCTGCGAAAACAAGGGAAATGAACATTGCGGACAATGTAGTGCATTTCCATGTGCGATGCTTCATCAATTTGCTTATGATCCTGAGCAGGGGGATGACGGGAAAAGAATCGAGCAGTGCAAAAAATGGTGTAAATAAGTTTCAAAGAAAATTCAAAGCTTTCTGATTTATGATAAGAATCATCAAATCAGAAAGGGTTGAATGAATGAAAAAAACAATTGTAGCTTATGAAGATGTAAGAAAGGTGTATCATTTTGGAGAAAAGGAAAGTGTTGTACTAAAAAATCTTTCTTTGGAGATATACGAGGGTGAGTATGTATGGATCACCGGAAAATCAGGAAGTGGGAAGTCAACACTATTAAATGTACTTACAGGAATTGACCGTGTGGATGCAGGAAGAGTCAGTGTCAACGATCAGGTGATCAGTGCAATGACAGAGGAGGAATTGGCATGTTTTCGAGGAGGTAATATCGGAATCATTTTTCAGTTCTTTCAGTTGATCCCGACATTGTCCATTATGGAAAATATATTGCTGGTAATGGATCTTGTCAATGTGATCCCAAAAGAAAACCGAAACACCAGAGCCGAGGATTTATTAGAGATGGTAGGACTTAAGGAACATAAGGATAAGCTTCCTTCCATGATGTCTGGTGGCGAGCAGCAAAGAGTGGCAATCGCAAGAGCACTGGCAAATGATGCGAAGTTGATTATTGCAGACGAGCCGACAGGAAATCTGGACATGAAAAACGCACAGATGATTTATGAGCTGTTTCGATATTTAAATGAACGTGGAAAGACAATTATCATGGTAACCCATGAAAGAGAGCTACAGGAAGGTGTCACGAGAAATGTAGTCATTCAGGACGGCGAAATTCTAGAAGACAAAGCAATATCAGCAGATAAGGCTTCAACAAGTGACAGAAATTGCATGGAAGAAGGTGAGGTGTTGAAGCTTGCATCGTCTTATTAAAAAAGCAATGAAGGACATTTGGCTACATGGAAAACGTACTGTCCTTGCCTTTACTGCCATGACTGTCGGAATGATCTTTTTCGGACTTATGCTGTTTAGCAATACCATTATTACCCGAGAGGTAAAGGATGTATATCAAAGCAGAAATCCCGCATCGGCAACGATGGAGATCGTTGGGAAAAGTGACACGAAGGGACTCGAGGAGATTCTAAACGCTACACAGGGAATCGAAAGCTATGAGATTAAAACTGTGAGTAAGACACAGGTTAAGGTTGGTGAAAATGATTGGAAACAGGCATATGTGTTTGGAATTCCGAAAGAAAAGAAAATCAATCAGATTAAACTTACACAAGGAAAGTTTTCAGAGGATGCGCAGAACGCAGTGATTGAAACCGGGGCAGTTTCAGTAGCCGGGATGACTATGGGAGACCAAATCATTACAGAAAATGAAGCTTCATGGGAAACCACCTATAAGCTGAGTGGAGTCGCAAATGATATGAGTGTACATCCAGCCATTGTTCATGGGTGCGTGTATTTGTATGTGCCGATTGAGCAGGTCAGACCAGAGCAGATCGACGGATACTGTCTGGAATATAAAACAACAGATCCGTACCGTTTGGATCAGATCGAAAAAGTCTCACAGGATGTGGCAGGAAAGCTTAGAAGTAGTGGCTGGCAGATCACGGAAATCGGAATTCCGGAAAATCCGGGAGAAAGCATGCATGCCAAAGAATATGACTCAACGTTGTTCATTTTGAAAGTCTTTTCATTTGTGGCATTGCTATTTGGAACAATGATTACGGCAAATCTGATTTCATCGATTATGGATGCGCAGATGAAACAGATCGGAATACTGAAATCAGTTGGTGCAAAAATATCACAGATTTATACAGCTTATCTGACTGCATTCGGAATTCACTTTTTGACATGTGTTATGACAGCAATGGTAGTGGTCAATGTCTGCTCAAAATATCTTGCAATTGCTTTTCTTAAGCTATCAGATATCATACCGGAGTATACAGCTGTAGCAGTATCAGAGAACCTGTTTTTCTTTCTTATTTCTCTGATTGTGCCACTGGTTATTGTCAGTATGCCATTGCTTCGTGGCAGCCGAATTTCTGTCAGACAGGCATTTGATGATCATGGCATCACTCAGGATACGATAAAAGGATCGAAGCGACTTTCACGCATCAAGAACAGACCAATTGCTTTATCCATCAGAAATGTTTTTCGCAAAAAGAAGAGATTCATTTTGAATATCAGTCTTCTGACATTTGCAGGAATTGCATTCATCAGTATTGTTACTGTTAATCTGTCTTTACAAGCTGATCTTAGTACTTATATGAATTCGCTGAATTATGATTATCAGTTTGAGGTAGGTGCAAATGAGAGCAGAGAAATGTTAACGAAAAAACTGGATTCCATAGATGAAATTAAGGAATATGAAATATGGTCGAACAGTATCT
>JAAYYM010000697.1 GCA_012515365.1 Clostridia bacterium | reverse complement strand
TTTCCTAAATATGATGCAGGTGAATTCAAAGAGTCAGACTCTACCATGCTTCTTAGCAGAGGAATAGGTTCACATACCATTCCACTACGAATTGCAAATCGAGCTGAAATCATCTGTGTGACACTGAAAAAGAAAAAAGAACATCGTTAAACAGACTTATGGATAGGAGAAACACATGGATTTGACATTTAAATTACAAACCTTTGAAGGACCACTTGATTTACTGCTGCATCTGATTGATAAAAATAAGGTTGATATTTATGATATTCCGATCGTACTGATCACCGAACAGTATTTGGATTATATCAAGCAGATGGATTCACAGGATTTAGATATTATGAGTGAATTTCTTGTGATGGCTGCAACTTTACTTGATATTAAGTGCAAGATGCTTCTGCCTAAAGAAGTGAATGAGGAGGGTGAAGAAGAGGATCCGAGAAGTGAACTGGTGCAAAAACTGATCGAATATAAAATGTACAAATACATGTCTTTAGAACTTAAAGATAAGCAGATTGGTGCAGATAAGTCCTTGTATAAACTCCCGACAATCCCGGAAGAGCTTAAGTCCTATCAGAAGCCGATTGATTATGAAGAACTTGTAGGTGATATGGATTTAAGTAAACTGAATGATATATTTAAAGCCATTATCAGACGCCAGGAAGACAAAATAGATCCACTCAGAAGCTCTTTTGGGAAAATAGAAAAAGATGAGATTGATATGGAGGCAAAGGCTCTTTATATCGAAGATTATATTAAGAAGAACAGACAGTTCAGTTTTAGAAATCTGTTGGTATCGCAGGCAAGTAAGATGGAGATTGTTGTTACCTTTTTGGTCATTCTCGAAATGATGAAGATTGGAAAAATTATGATTGTTCAAGAGAATATTTTTGATGATATTCTCATTACTTCAAAAGAAGCAGCATAAGAACGTTGGGGGAAAGTCAGGAATGGATGAACAGATAACAAACCAGGAAATAGATGATTTATTAGATGAAATGATTTCTGTTGAATCTGGTGATGAAGAAGAACTTATTGAAGAAGCTGAAAAAATGCCGGAAGAAAAGATAAAACCTGCAAAATATCCAGAGGCAGTAATCGAAGCGGTTTTATTTACATTGGGACATTCAGTAGATTTAAAAAAACTTTCTCTGGCAGTCGGGATGGGAATGGATGAAACAAAGGCTGTTATTCGTTCTATGATGAAAAAATATGAGAAGAATGACAGAGGCATTAAAATTATTGAATTAGAGGATTCCTATCAGATGTGTACCAAGGATTCTGTTTTTGAAAATTTGATGCGTGTTGCATCTGCACCAAAGAATTACACATTGACAGATACCTTGCTTGAAACACTTTCAATTGTAGCATATAAACAGCCGGTTACCAGACTGGAAATTGAAAAGATCAGAGGTGTCAGCTGTGATCATGCAGTCAATAAGCTGATTGAGTATAATCTGATTATGGAGCTTGGAAGACTGGATGCACCAGGAAGACCATTATTGTTTGGTACAACAGAAAACTTTTTACGTGCATTTGGAGTGACGTCTCTTGATGAACTTCCTATCTTAAAACAGGAACGCTTTGAAGATTTTAAGAAGGAAGCAGAAGAAGAGATACAGCTAAGACTTGATATTTAAAAAACATAATATTCATTTAATTCAAATCTACAGAAATAGCTCTATTAAAAATACGATTGTACAGCAGGAGACTGAAACGACTAAAAGACTTGCACCATACCATGCAAGCAGGATTCCGATAAGCAGTGCAGCCCAGGCAGACCAGATACTTCCTGTGGCATCCAGAATAGCGGGAAATGTCATAACGGTCAATGTGACATAAGGTACATAGTAAAGAAATGAGCGTATTGTTTTGTTTTTTATATCTTTTCGAATTAAAGTAAGAGGCAGGACTCTGATTAGATAAGTAACAGATGCCATGATGAGTAAATAAAGGGGTATTTGATGCTTCATTAATTAGTACCTTCCTCTCTTTTTTGTTCTTCCGCTACCGGAAACAGAATAGCAGCAATTCCTGCTATTATAACAGTCAGAATAATTGTTTTTACTCCGGATGAAATAAAATGAAATACAGGTAACTTTGTGAATAGATAACTAGCTGTCATGGAGCAAACAATGATGCCTGCAAGAATTCGATTTTTCCGTGCAGGAGGAATGATAATTGCTATGAACATTCCAAATAATCCGACACTTAACGCACGCACAATATTAGCAGGCAGTGCATTCCCCAAGATGACTCCGAGCATGGTACCAAATGCCCAGCCGGGGATGGCTACCGTCATGGCCCCATATGGATAGGCAGGATTCAGTCTGCCTTTAACTGAAACGCAGATGCCGAAAATTTCATCTGTTACGTCAAATCCGATCAACATGCGATGCAGCAAAGAGGTATCTGAGGAAAATTTTTGACTGAGCGCACAGGACATCAGCAGATATCTGGCATTTGTAACGATCATCATAAATACCATCTCTAAATACCCGGCATCAGCTGCAATTAGGGTAAAGCCTGCGTATTCACCGGCAGACGCATTGTTTGTAAGGCTGGCTATAAAAGCCTGTATGGGGGATAAACCTGCATTTCTTGCAGCAATTCCAAGTGTAAACGCCACTGCAAAATAGCCAAGTGCGATAGGCATCCCATCTTCAATTCCTTTTAAATATATTTTTTTCGTATCACTCATAGTACATTCCCCTTGAAATCAGTTTGTTCCTTATTAACAGAACAAACTATATTGTATTTTATTTGTTGCAAGTAGTAAAACGAATTATTATAATAAATGTATTAGTTAAACTAATAGAAAAGGGAATGCTATTATGAATCGATATGAAGTATTTATGAAAGTAATAGAAACAGGAAGCTTCACAAATGCAGCAAATGAACTGAATTATACACAATCAGCAGTAAGCCAGATGATACATACGCTTGAGGAAGAGCTTCATACGGTACTGTTGCTGCGAAAAAAAGGTGGTATCGTACTGACACCGGATGGCCTTGAGTATCTGCCCTATATTCGTTCTATCTTTCAGGCGCATAGAGAGCTTTTGATGAAATATAACGAAATGCAGGGGCTTCAGGAAGGGATCATTCGAATAGGTACTTTTACAAGCGTCAGCAGGAATTGGCTTCCACAGGTTATGAAGGATTTTAAAAAGGATTATCCCAATGTCCAGTTTGAATTGATACAGGGAGAGTATACAAATATATCCCAATGGATTAAGGAAGGAACAGTTGATTTTGGTTTCGTGAATCCGATCGCAGTAACAGACCTGGAAACAATAGAGATTGAAAAAGACCGTATGCTTGCCGTATTGCCAAAAGATCATGAACTTGCATCACATAAGAGTGTGACGATTCAGGAGATGTCTGAATTTCCATACATTTTGTTAGATGAGGGATCAATGTCAGTTCCGATGAATGCATTTCATGAGCATGGACTCAAGCCGCAGGTGGAATATAAGGTATATGATGATTATACCATTATGTCTATGGTGGAACAGGGACTTGGTGTTTCCATTCTTTATAGCCTTTTATTGAAAAACTATAAACAAGATTTTGTTACAAAAGAAATCACTCCGAGAATCGAACGATCGATTTCTATTGCCTATAAGAATAAAAAAACATTGCCTGTTGCAAGCAGATATTTTATGGAGTACATATTAAACCGTCTCAAATCTTAGCAGATCACAAGATGTATTTCATAATTACGTCCATCATATCATATGGTATAAAAACAGTATTTCAGATTGTGCTTGATTATGAATAAGCTTAAAACAGGGATTTCAATGCTTGCGGCAGTGATAATGCTAACTGCTGTGGCAGAACCATTTATATTGATGAACGCTGCTTATGCGGATGTAGAAGTGGAGCAGGAACTTAAGCTGTATGCAAAATCAGCAATTTTAATTGATGCGGTATCAGGACGAACTTTATATGGAAAGAATGAGAATGAGATTTTGCCTATGGCAAGCACAACGAAGATCATGACTTTAATTTTGACTTTAGAGCTTGCGGATCTTGACGAGCTTGTGACAGTGTCAGATTATGCCGCATCTATGCCGGACGTACAATTACATATTAAAGCAGGAGAGCAGTATCTTCTTCGAAATCTTGTTTATTCAATGATGTTAGAATCGCATAATGATTCGACTGTAGCAATTGCAGAGCATATAGGTGGCAGCGTGGAAGGATTTGCAGATTTAATGAATGAAAAAGCAAAACAGATTGGCTGTGAACAAACATATTTTATAACGCCGAACGGATTAGATGCTGTCAATAAGGATAATGGAAAGGTGCATAGTACTACGGCGCTGGAACTTGCAAAAATAATGCGCTATTGTATTGAATTATCACCCAAAAAAGAAGAGTTTTTAAAAATCACAAGTACAAGGGATATTTCCTTTGACCGCTTTAGGTGTCATAACAGAAATGCTTTTCTTGATATGATGGATGGTGTTTTGACCGGAAAGACTGGATTTACAGGAGATGCAGGGTATTGTTATGTATGTGCACTTGAGCAGGGTGGCAAGCGATACATAGTAGCATTGTTGGCATGTGGATGGCCAAATAATAAAACATATAAGTGGAAAGACGCAAAGACATTAATGCAATATGGCCTGGAGCATTATCAGAAATTTGAGCTGGCAGAACTTGAAAAACAAAATGTGCAAATTCAGGATATATGGATTAATGACCACAAGTCAGACCGGCATGAATCTGATCGTATGGAAGCTTTAGAAATGATGCCATTGCAAACGTCAAAATTTGAATCTGTTTTATTAAGGCAGGATGAAAAGCTCAATACAAGAATTAGTCAGATTTGTGGTATGCAGGCACCACTGCGCCAAGGTGAGCATGCAGGTGAGATTCGATATTTTGCAGGTGAACTCTGCATTGGAAAGAGGGAACTGGTCATACAGAATGACATAGAAATGATAGACTATATGTGGTGGCTCAAACGTGTAGTGGGACGTTATCTGGTGACAATTGTCAATTGACATGCAGGATGATAAAAATTAGAATAAATTCAAAGATGATCAAAGCTACAAAATAAACAGGCGATAATGAAAGGAAGACTGTTATGAAATACATAGGAAGAATATTAGTGATTGTTTTATGCGCTGCAGTTGCAATAGCGTTTGCTTTTTTGTCAAAGATGTTACCAGAACGTTCACATAATGAATGGATCTCGTTCTCAACATCAGATTCTAATTTAAAGCTGGTAAATGAGTCATCAGCAGAATTAAAGCAGGCTGATAAAATCAAGATCGATTTAAGCTTAGAGGAAATCGTTTTGATGCCCACTGAGAAAGATATCGTAGAAGTGAAGGAGTATATCAATTATGATCCGGCTGATAATGACCCGATAGTCATTGATTCGGATGGATCAATTATCACGATCAGAGATACTAATGTCAATCATAACTGGTTTCCACAGATGAATAAGAGAAAAAAAATAGAAATTTATCTGCCGGATTCCTTTGAACAGAATTTAGACATTGATTTAAAGAGTGGTGAATTAGAAGCAACCATGGACTTAAAACTGAAAAATTTTGATATAGAACTGTCGAGCGGTGATATAGAACTTTTGCAGGTAACAGCAGAAAAAACGATCATAGATGTTAAAAGCGGCCACCTGACAATTGAGAAACTGGATAGTGAGCAGGATGTACAGGTATCAAGCGGATATGCAGGAATCAAAGATGGCAGTGGAAATGCTTCCTACATCTGTTTTTCAGGTGATATTGAAGTCACTAATCAAAAAGGAGTGGTTGAAGCAGAGGTTTCCTCAGGTGAAATTGATCTGACATTAGGAGAAGCATCAGGAAGCTTTAAAACATCATCGGGTTCACTTAGTGCAGATATTGATCGGGTGACAGGCGATTTGGAAATGGATGTAACAAGTGGAGATGTTGAGGTAAATATACCGGAAGACACTACATTTGAATTTGAGGGAAATATCAGATCCGGAAGCATAGATACTTATTTTGACTGTGATGGAGATGAACATCATATGAAAGC
>JAAYYM010000696.1 GCA_012515365.1 Clostridia bacterium | reverse complement strand
TGTTGATCAGCTTTGATTATGTTAGTACTCTGTGGCTGTGGTTCATTCACGGAAGGAAGTACGATTTTACCATAAGACTGATCCTCATTTAGCATGTTGATCTGATTGATCTGATTCAACTGACTGACAGGCTCTTTTGTTAAATCCTGCTGTATGATTTCCTGATAGCTGTGCTCAATTCGTTTTTTCTCAAATGGCTCTGGTGCCTGTGCTTCTTTGACAGCCAAATGTGGTATGGTCTGCACTGTAGCAGAAGGATCAACCGGGATCAGATCTTTCCCTGCCAAAGCCCGCGAAATACATTTTAGTATATTTTGATATAGTTTTTGTTCTTCAAGGAATCGAAGCTCCATTTTATTTGGATGAACATTTACATCGATTTGTTGTGGATCAATGGAAATGTATAAAACAGCAAATGGATATTTGTGCAGCATTAAATACGCTTTATATGCCTCTTCTAGTGCATTCATGATTAATGAACTTTTGATATATCTTCCGTTCACAAAAAAATGTTCAAATTTTCGATTACTTCTGGCGATTTCCGGCTTTCCAATCTCACCTTTGATACTGATTCCATCAAATTCATCCTCTATCATCAGTAATTTTCCTGAGATTTCTCTTCCGTAAATCTGATAAATAATATCCTGTATCTTATGATTGCCTGATGTCTGCAGTTTAAGCTGTCCTTGATTTAAATATTTGAATGCAATGTCCGGATGTGACATACTGATGTGTTCCATGAGTTCTGTAATGTAAGATGCCTCTGTGGTCGGTGTTTTTAGAAACTTCTGTCTGGCCGGTGTATTATAAAACAGATTTCTGACGATAAAGGTGGTGCCATCTGGTGCTCCTATATCCTCAAGTACTTTCTCCTTTGCACCCTCGATCACATAACGGATTCCGGTCAGTGCTTCTTTTGTCTTAGTGATCAATTCAACCTGTGATACAGCGGCTATACTTGATAAAGCTTCTCCGCGAAACCCAAGACTCTGAATGGTAAACAGATCCTCTACTGATTTAATTTTACTGGTTGCATGCCTGAAAAAAGCAGTTCTCACCTGACTTTTATCAATTCCCTCTCCGTTATCTGTTACACGAATGAAGGCTGCACCACCGCCTTTGATTTCGACTGTAATTGCTGTTGCACCTGCATCAATTGCATTTTCCAGTAATTCCTTCACAACAGAAGAAGGGCGTTCTACTACTTCACCTGCTGCAATTTTATCGATTGTTTTACTATCCAGTACTTCAATATGTCTAAAAGACATCGCATCACCACCTGTTCTTTAGCTTGTTTTGTAATCGAAACAGTGTATTCAGTGCATCTATTGGAGTCAGATTGCTCAGATCCATCTCTTTAAGTTCATTAACAATATCATCGTCCTTTACTGTATCAAACAATGAAATCTGTGCAAGATCTACCTGATCATATTTCTTAACATTCTTTTTTGTAGTTCCTGCTAATGCAATATCCTTTACGCATGCAGTAATGTCATTTTGAGAGAGTTTTTCTACTAGCTCTTTGGCCCTGTCGATCACTGTGATGGGAACACCTGCAAGCTTTGCTACCTGAATACCATAGCTCTTATCTGCTCCACCTTTCACAATTTTTCTAAGGAACACAATATTGTCACCTTGTTCTTTGACTGCTATGCAATAATTATTAACACCACTTAATTTACCCTCAAGCTCTGTTAATTCATGATAATGTGTTGCAAATAATGTTTTTGACCCTAGTTTTTTATGATCACAGATATATTCAATCACAGCCCATGCAATACTTAATCCATCAAAGGTAGAGGTTCCTCTTCCGATTTCATCTAATATCAAAAGACTCTTTGTAGTTGCATTTCTTAGTATATTTGCGACCTCTGTCATCTCGACCATAAAGGTACTTTGTCCACTTGCCAGATCATCAGAAGCACCTACTCGTGTGAAAATCCGGTCTACCAGACCTATATTGGCCTGTTTTGCAGGAACAAAGCTTCCGATTTGTGCCATCAGTGTAATCAATGCCGTCTGTCGCATATAGGTGGATTTACCTGCCATATTAGGACCAGTGATGACAGAAATCCGGTTATCTTTCTCATCCAGATAGGTATCATTTGATATAAACATATCTGACGGAATCATCAGCTCGACTACAGGATGTCTGCCGTTTTTGATCTCGATTGTTCCCTTTTCATTGATTTTAGGTCTGCAGTACTGATTACGTTGCGCAACCAGTGCAAGTGATGCAAACACATCCGTTGCCGCAATTGCTTTGGCTGTTTTCTGTATTCTGCCAAGCTGAGAGGCCATAGTCTCTCTGACCTCACAAAAAACATCATACTCTAGCGAAAACAGTTTATCCTCTGCATTCAGAATGGTATCCTCTAATTCCTTTAGTTTTGGCGTTGTGTAACGTTCTGCATTTGCAAGCGTCTGCTTTCTGATATAATCCTGTGGCACCATATTCTGATAAGAGTTTGTAACTTCAAAATAATAGCCGAATACTTTA
>JAAYYM010000695.1 GCA_012515365.1 Clostridia bacterium | reverse complement strand
AGGGTGTAGATGATATCGCACGCTACATTAAGCTGGGTAAGCTGGGAGAAGCATTTGATTCAGAAGATCAGGTTGTACTTTTGATTGATGAGATCGATAAGGCAGATCTTGAGTTCCCGAATGATTTATTATGGGAGCTTGATCAGATGGAATTTTATATCCATGAAATAAAGAGAACCATCACAGCCAAACAACGCCCAATTGTCATTATTACGTCAAATGCTGAAAAAGAGCTGCCGGATGCATTCCTTAGAAGATGTATTTTTCATTATATTGAATTTCCGGATCAGGAATTGATGCAGGAAATTGTAAAAACGCATTTTGATTCAGTAGAGGAAAATCTGTTAAAACAGGCATCAGAGGCGTTTTACGACATCCGTACAATCCGTGATATCAGAAAGAAACCAAGTACTTCTGAATTCATCGACTGGATTCGTGCATTGATGTTAGGCGGAATAGAAGCAGATATGATTAAAAAGGAAATTCCTTATCTCGGCGTACTTTTAAAAAAGGATGAAGATATCGAGGTACTGAAACACCGTGTGTGACAATGAGATGAGAGGATCGTTATGTTCAGTGACTTTTTTTACTTTTTAAAAAGAAAGGGCTTTGATCTTTCATTAAGTGAATGGCTTACTTTTATAGAGGCATTAGATAAGGGACTTTGTAATTCCAGTTTTACAGAGTTCTATTATGTTATGCGTATGATTCTGATGAAAACAGAGGCAGATTTTGATAAGTTTGATCTGGCTTTTCAGGAGTATTTCAAGGGAATCATGATGGAAGAAGAGGACGTTGATAAATTCCTTAAGTGGCTGGATAAGCCTGATATGGAGGAACTGCGCCATGAACTGGAGCGTGAATTCATTGAAGGTGAAGCTGCATACATCGATAAAGAGGCTGTTTTAGAACGTTATCGTGAGCGGCAGAGAGAGCAAAATGAAGAGCACAATGGTGGAAGTCAGTGGATCGGAACGATGGGAAAATCCTCTTTTGGAAATCTTGGTGGACATTTAGGCGGGGTACGTATCGGCGGAAAAACAGGTTATCAATCTGCTTTTCAGGTGATCGGAGAGCGAAAATTTCGTGATTTCCGTAATGATAAAATTTTAGACAACCGGCAGTTTCAGACTGCACTTAGAAGACTGCGCCAGTTCTCTACCAGACTGGATATTCCAAAGACAGAGCTTGACATCGATCAGACGATCGACAAAACCTGTAACAATGGCGGATACCTGCAGATCGTATTTGACAGACCAAGAAAGAATGCGGTTAAGCTTCTTTTATTAATGGATTCTGGAGGAACTATGATTCCGTACAGTAATTTGTTAAATGAGCTGTTTCAGTCAGTTCATAAATCCAATCATTATAAAGATGTAAAAACCTACTATTTTCACAATTGCATCTATAGCAAATTGTATAACACACCTGAATGTGAAAATGGGGACTGGATCGATACACAGTGGGTGTTTGATAATCTGGGAAGTGACTATAAAGTGATCATCGTCGGAGATGCGGCAATGGCACCGGAGGAGTTGTACTCTGACAGCGGAAATTATCGTGGACCAAATGGCGGTCTTTCAGGGTATAAGTGGCTGATGCTCATGAAAAAGAAATATAAAAAGATAGTGTGGCTAAATCCCAAAATGGCACTCGGAAATGCAACCTGGAGAGAAGCCGAAACAGCGATTAAACAGAAAATCAATATGTATAAACTGACTGTAGACGGATTGAATCAGGCAATGCTTTATTTGATGTCATCCAGATAGACCACAAGATAGAAAAATGTTTGAAATCTCCTATTGTATGGTCTATAATAAAAGTAATATCACGTATCGGACACAACGGAGGATGGCATATGCATAAGATCATGATTGTTGATGACAATATGACAAATCTTATTATGGCAAAAAAAGCATTAGAAGGGATTTATGAGATCGTTCCGGTTAATTCCGGCGAAACAGCTCTTGAATTCCTGCGTGATATGCCGGAGCCACCGGATCTTCTTTTACTGGATGTAGATATGCCTAAAGTAAATGGGTTCTATGTCATCAGTGAAATGAAGAATAATTCAAAACTGGCATCCATACCGGTTATTTTTCTGACTGCCCAGGACGACGATACGACAGAGGTAGAGGGCTTTTTTCTCGGAGCAGTTGATTATATCAGAAAGCCTTATACGACAGCATTGCTTAGAAAGAAGTTAGATATTCATGTTCGTATTCTTGATAATGAACGACAGCTTAAAAGTGTGAACAATACATTGTCACAGACCATCAAAGAGAAGACACATAACATTGTCGAACTTCAGTATGCAATCGTAGAAATGTTCGTCGATCTGATGGCAAGACGTGATATCACTGTTTCAGAACATGCAAGCCGTGTAGAAAAATATATGGATGTTTTCCTTGCAGAGGTAATTAAGAGCGGAAAGTATGACATCTTCGCTGAGGACGCAGAGATGTTCATTTTTGCATCTAAAATACATGACATTGGGAAAATCTGTTTGTCTGATCGTGCATTGCTAACCCCTGTTTCTGACCTAAGCCTTCAGGAAGTAGAGGAGATGAAAAGTCACACGACATT
>JAAYYM010000694.1 GCA_012515365.1 Clostridia bacterium | reverse complement strand
ATGATGAGGTAATATTCCTTTTTCATTTGTATCCTCCTGAAATTCCAAAAATGTAACTTTTCAAAATCCAGGTGGATCACGGATATTCAGCAACGTAAGGCTGCCATTTCAAAAACATAAAAGACTCCTGTCCGAGCCGCTTACAAAAGCGACCCAGTCAGAAGCCTTAACGAGCGTAAAAAAAATAGAGCTCTGCAAAACAAAATTATGTGCATCCCTGTCACAGGATCGCTTTTGTTTTGCAAGGCTCTTGATGACCCGGCCAAACTATCTGTCCGACCTACCCTTATCTGCGTCTAGCAGTATGAACATAAGGGCTCAAATTTAACTCGTTTACAAACTCTTGATCTTCGGTGCCAACCTTGATGATTCCCGTACCCACATTTAAGGGCCTTCGCCAAATCCGACGATTCTTCCGATGATCTCATTCCTATTTAATTGTTATTTTAATTATTTACTCTCAGCAGTATATTCCGATATGCGTTCATGTAACTTCAGTTCTGTTCCTATATGCACTACAGTCAGTTCGCTGTGGCATCTTGGACACTCTATTTCAAGCTCGCTTCCATCTTTACTTTTTAAGAGCTGTTTCCCACAATTCGGGCAGCAGATTATATATTTCTCGTGCTTTTTCATTATACACACTTTTCCCCTCTTTGAGATTTCGAGGATATGCGATATCATGTTTAATCTGATCTGTAGAAACAGCAAATTACATCAATATCATCATTCCAGATCCTTGATTACTTTTACGGCAACGCCCTGTATGATGCAGTTGTCTATGAATATGTCCTCCATTTCCGGATTCTCCGGATGTAGTCTGATCCTCTTGCTGGCCTTATCAATATAGAACCGCTTAAGCGTTGCTTCATTGTCGATCAGAGCAACTACGATCTCGCCTTCTTCTGCTTCTGATTGACTTTTTATTACTACCATATCGCCGTTCTCTATGCCGGCTCCTATCATGGAGTCGCCCTTTGCATGGAGCAGATAGAATGGGCCCTTTCCGAACAAAGACTCAGGGAGGGAAACATACTCTTCAATGTTTTCTTCTGCAAACTGTGGTAGTCCGCAGGCAACACTCCCAAGTATAGCTGCCCTGTTCTCATTCAGATCAGTCTTAAGCATCACATTCGTTCTGATTTCTCTGCCGGTGTAAGAGAGCATTCCTCTTTCATCCATTTCCACCAGGTATCTGTGGACCGTACCTCTGGAAATTCCGACAGCTTCGGCGATTTTGGTATTGGAAGGTGAGTTATAATGGTCAAAATAGTATTTCTCTATATAGTCCATTATCCTTTTCATAGTCTCTTCACTCTTTTTTCGCATCTCACTCTCCTTCCCTATCTAAAGCAATTGCTTCTGATACTTTAATTATATATGTTTTTTTGAAATGTGCAAGAGCATATTTCATGTATACATGAATTGGGTGCTTTTTTACCCGTTGATTTGAAATACAATTACCTGCAATCAAAGGACTAATAAAATAATTGTGATTTCATTTGTGCTATTAATACTTCACTGCTAATAATATTTAAGAATCGTTGCCTTATAGCAAATTATTCATTCTTGCAACATTATTCATATTGTATCCTGTTCATAATCTTTAATAGCTATTGTTGCTTTTAGTCCGTTGCCTTATAGGCATCTTGTATTATAATGTTTATCAGGAGGCTAACAATGATACAAAAAAGTTTCGGATTAACGATAAAAGCGTATCGTGAGGCAATACCTATTAGTCAAGAAAAATATGCTTTAAAAATCGGAATGGATCGAACATATTACGCTTCAGTTGAATCAGGTAAGCGCAATATTTCTTTGCAAAATATAGAAAAAATATGTAATGGATTCGAAATTACCCTTTCGGAATTGTTTCAAAGGGTTGAGGAAATCGATTCTAATGAATAATCGTAGTATGGCAATTGCCCTAAGGAATAGCTATCAATGAACTCACTGAGAAGACTAGATTGCAATGCTGTTTCAATTAAACATCTTTGCAATGTAGACAAAAGAATGAAGAAATTAATAGAAATGGTTGGGCCAATCACGTATGAGAAGCATCATGATCCATACCCTTTTTTGATACATGAAATTATCGAACAGATGCTATCTGCAAAAGTCGGGAACATAATATTTTCTCGATTAAATGAATTGTGCCATGGAAATATTACTGTGGCAGCTATAGATGCTATTTCGGATGAAGATATTAAAAGCATTGGCACTTCAAATCAAAAATCCTCGTATATCCGCGGTATCACCAATATGATATTAGATGGTTCTCTTGATTTTAATGAATTAAACGAAATGAGTAATGCTGAGATAATAAAGACTCTTACTTCCATTCGTGGTATTGGTAACTGGACAGCTAAAATGTATCTGATTTTTGTTTTGGATAGACAAGATATTTTACCTATTGAAGATGTTGCCTTCTTGCAAAGCTACAAATGGTTATATAAAACAGACGATATTACTCGTTCATCGATAACAAATAAGTGTAAAAAATGGTCTCCATACTCTTCAATTGCCTCTCGTTATTTGTATCGTGCTTTAGATATGGGATTGACAAAAAAAGAATTCCATTTATTTAAGTCGCAGGAGGATGGCTATGAACAATAAAATTAGTGCACCACAACTACTATTGTCCTTGAAACAACTTCAGCTCGATAAAAACATAGGGAAAATCGTTTTTGAGTTAGCTGGTGTTTCAGTAAAAATTAATACTACTGACACTGTTGGTATCACTTTACAAGCATGGCTCAAACAATATATGAAAGATAATAATTACTTTTTCTCCGAACCATCTAACACACAAGAATTCCCGGATTTTTATTTAGACGATGATAGAAAAAATGAACATATGCTTGAGGTGAAAGCGTTTAATTATAATGCAACCCCGGCTTTTGACATTGCAAATTTTGATTCGTATTGTTCTTCAGTAAAAGATAAACCCTATCGCTTAGATGCCGACTATCTGATTTTCGGGTACATTATGGAAGCAACGGGCAATATAAGTATAAAAAAAATATGGCTTCAAAAAATTTGGCAAATTGCTGGATCATCTAAACGGTATCCATTAAAAACTCAAGTTAAGAGAGATATGATTTATAATATTCGTCCTAACACACAGTTTAAAACAGATGAAAAAGGTCCATTCCAATCCAAGGACGAATTTTTAAATGCAATTTATAAAACTCTTATAATATATAAGGGAGAGCAATTTGCAGAAGATTGGAAATCAACATTATCATATAATTACAAAAAATTATATGGCTATGATTTGCAATTGTAATTAGGAGGAACGATACATGTTTGAAGGTTTGCGTGAATACTTAAAATTACATTTACCACAAAAAATAATAGACGGTGGATACAGCAATTATGAAATATTTGGGAAAGAAGCTGAAAGTCCTATATCTTCTACCATTGAAGAGTTCTTGAGTACAAATGGATATATTTACACCGCAAAAAAGGCAAAAGACAAAAATGAATTCCCTGACTTGGAAATAGTAATTAATGGCACTAAATATGCGCTTGAGCATAAGGCCGGTATTTGTAACAATAAAGGCGAAGTGAAAAGATCCCCAGCAAATGATATGGGAACAATAAATGCATATCCCACAAAAATAGGGAAGTATTCTGATAACATTTATTGTACATTTGTTAAATACTCGGTTCTGGATAATGACACTATCAATATTGAAGACGTATACTTCGATAAAATATATACATTTATAGGAAGGGGAACAGGATTTGACATGCAATTACAATATCGTGAGAAAGATGGAAACTTAAGGCCAAAGAGCTGGCAGGATATGGCTGATGATGTGACCTATTTTGCCACGCTCCCTAATTTTGAATCTGCACTTAAGGGAGAGTTTCAAGTTCTGTGTAAACTGTAAAAACTGATATAGAATTTAGAAATAATTTATTCGGAGCAAGGATGCCTAGCATGTCCTTGCTCCTTGTACTTTCAGTATAAAGCCATTTTTTTT
>JAAYYM010000081.1 GCA_012515365.1 Clostridia bacterium | reverse complement strand
GAAGATGTATAGATGAAATCGGAACCTATGATCCTAGTGCAGAGCCAAGTGTTTTCAAGGTAGATGAAGAGAAAGCTAAAAAATGGCTTGCTAACGGAGCACAGCCTACAGAGGTTGTCGGAAAACTCTTGAAAATAGCAGGAATCGAGAAATAATCAGGACTACATTGGAGGTGGCTGAATGAAAGAGTTAGTTGAAGTAATCGCAAAGTCTCTTGTAGAAAATCCTGATGAAGTAGTTGTGACCCAGACTGAAAATGACAGAAGTATCGTAATCGAATTACGGGTTGCCCAGTCTGATATGGGTAAGGTGATTGGCAAGCAGGGTCGTATTGCAAAAGCAATTCGTTCTGTTGTCAAAGCAGCATCTGCTAAGGAAAACAAGAAGGTTGTCGTAGACATCGTTCAATAATTGCGAATAGCAAGTGGAGATCCCGTACATGATAAGTCAATATGAATTATGATGTATGGGATTTTTATATGTAAATCACAAAGGGAGTAAGAATGGAAGATTTATTACAGGTAGGCGTAATCGCCTCCACTCATGGAGTACATGGAGAGGTAAAGGTATTTCCCACTACAGATGACGTTAAGAGATTCAGTAAACTAAAGGAAGTCCTGTTGGATACAGGGCTTGAAAAGCGAAAAATGGAAATCGAGGGAGTCAAATACTTTAAACAATTTGCAATTTTAAAGTTTAAAGAAATAGACTCTATCAATGATATAGAAATCTATAAGGGCAGGAGTCTGTTTGTAACGAGAGAACATGCTGTTAAGCTGAAAAAGGATGAATACTTCATTGCAGATCTGATCGGCTTATCAGTCTGTCTGGAAGATGATTCGCTTTTCGGAACACTGGAGGATGTTATAGAAACGGGTGCCAATGATGTCTATCAGGTGAAAACAGAATCGGGAGACGAGGTATTAATTCCTGCAATTAAACAATGTATTTTGGACGTTGATATAGAAAAAAAGATAATGAAAGTTCACTTGTTGGACGGACTTGTTGAGGATAAAAAATGAAATTTTATATCATGACCTTATTTCCGGAAATGGTAATGTCCGGACTCAATACGAGCATCATCGGTCGCGCGATGGAAAAGGGACTTCTTGAAATCGATGTACTTAATATCAGGGATTATGCAAATAATAAGCATGGGAAGGTAGATGATTATCCATATGGTGGAGGCGCAGGCATGCTGATGCAGGCTGAACCGGTCTATCTGACCTACCTTGAGATTTTAAGACGGATGAAAGTCAGTGACGGGCTAGACGAAAGCAAGAACACAATGGTAGATGATAATAGCCTGAACCAGACCAATATTGATTATGAAAAGAAGCCGCGTCTAGTCTATCTGACACCGCAGGGAACTGTGTTTTCACAGTCAGCGGCAGAGGATTTTTCAAAAGAAGAATCATTAATTCTTTTATGTGGACACTATGAAGGAATTGACGAGCGTGTTCTTGAAGAAATCGTAACAGACTATGTATCGATTGGTGATTATGTATTGACGGGTGGGGAATTACCTGCCATGGTTATGGTAGATGCTATCTCCAGACTGATCCCGGGGGTGCTGAATAATGAAACATCTTCTGAATTTGAATCCTTTCAGGATGGGCTTTTGGAATATCCTCAGTACTCAAGACCAGAGGAATGGAGAGGAAAGAAGGTTCCGATGGTTTTACTTTCCGGTCATCATGCAAATATCGAAAAATGGCGTCAGGAGCAATCCTTGCAAAGAACAAAGGAGAGACGTCCGGATTTACTGGATCATTGAGAGGCGAGAATGTGAACGACATAAATTTAGTTTATAGAGGTATAAATATATAGTTTTTAGAACGTTCACACATTTGAAAATTTAGCTTTAAAATTAAATATAAATACTTGCATTTTGACAAGTTTTATGATAGAGTAATTAATTGTGAGAAAAGAGATGGTCCTCTGATATTTTGTATATTAAGAACATCCAATAAAGGAGGTCACATAATGAGTGATATTATTAAGAAAATTGAAGAAGAGCAGTTAAAGGAAAATGTACCTGAATTTAATGTTGGTGATACTGTAAAAGTATACGGCAAGATTAAAGAAGGTAACAGAGAAAGAGTACAGATCTTTGAAGGAACTGTATTGAAAAAACAGGGCGGAAGTAATCGTGCTACTTTCACAGTAAGAAAGAATTCTAACGGTGTAGGCGTTGAAAAAACTTGGCCATTACATTCACCAAACGTTGAAAAAGTAGAAGTTGTAAGAGCAGGTAAAGTAAGAAGAGCTAAATTGTTCTACTTAAGAGACAGAGTTGGTAAGAAAGCTAAGGTTAAAGAGTTAGTAAAATAATTGAATCATCAATTGAATTGTTCTTAAAAAAACAGGAGTTTAGAACTCCTGTTTTTGTTTATTAGTCGGGGATTGAATTTCGCAGGAGTAAATCAGGAGAAGCGGGATAAATATAAATCCCCTCTTTTTTCATTAAATTTAATATGCTATAATCAAGGAAGAGTTTTCAAAAAGGGAGATACTTTTAACAAGAGGGAGAGTAAAAGAAGGACAGAATATGAGAAATCGTAATGGAGGACTTACATTTAGAAGTCGCAGGGCGAAATTAAGCCGCTCGATCATATATGAGATATTGACTTGGTTTTTTGCAATTGCACTGGCCGTGTTTGTTGCGTTCGTATGTGTGTGGGCATTTGGTATCAGGACAGCGGTGATCGGACCATCAATGGAACCTACCTTATATAACGGACAGGAGATCATTATGAATCGCGTACAGTATCTGATGAGTGCACCAAAGAGGAATGATGTTATTGTGTTCAGACCACGAGGTGATGAAAGTGCACATTTCTATGTAAAACGTGTGATCGGACTTCCAGGGGAGACCATTCAGATTAAGCAGGGACGCGTATATATTGATAATGAGTTATTTTTAGAGGATGTTGTGCCAGTTACAAATGATCCGGGAATTGCGCAGGAAGAAATCGTATTATCCGTAGATGAATACTTTGTTATGGGAGATAACAGGGATAACAGTGAGGATAGCCGCTCAGCCAATATCGGTAATGTCAATAGAAATATGATTGAAGGAAAAGCATGGTACCATCTGGAGTATGGAAAAGAAAGTGCAGGACGTATCCACTGACCCCGATCTTTTGCATAAAAGAAAGTGGAACATTCATTAGATAGACAGGTAAATCAGAAAATAGATAATCAAGAAATCAGAAATTATTTAACCAATTAAGAATTCAGAATAATAGGAGCAGTGAAATGGTTTATCAGTGGTATCCAGGTCATATGACCAAAGCAAAAAGAATGATGGAAGAAAATGTGAAACTGATCGATCTTGTGATTGAACTGGTAGATGCGCGCGTTCCAAATAGTAGCAGAAATCCGGAGATTGATCAGCTTGCAAAAAATAAAGCAAGAATGATCTTACTTAATAAAGCAGATTTGGCAGATCAGAATCAAATCGAGGAATGGATTAAGTATTATACTGAGCAGGGATTTATGGCTGTCAAGATTAATTCAAAGACAGGAGCCGGTATTAAATCCATACAAGGAGCAGTCGAAAAGGCATGTCACGAAAAGATTGAGCGCGACAGAAAACGTGGCATTATCAATCGTCCGATCAGAGCAATGGTTGTCGGCATTCCGAATGTAGGAAAGTCTACTTTTATCAATTCTCTGGTAGGCAAGGCCTGTACAAAGACTGGAAATAAACCAGGTGTAACAAAGGGTAAGCAATGGATCCGCCTAAATAAAAGCGTAGAATTGCTAGACACACCGGGAATTCTATGGCCGAAATTCGAAGATCAGGCAGTGGGACTTAGACTGGCAATGATCGGATCAATTAATGATGAAATTTTAAACAGAGAAGAGCTGGCAGTAGAAATAGTTAAATTTTATATGGAAAAAAGAG
>JAAYYM010000693.1 GCA_012515365.1 Clostridia bacterium | reverse complement strand
ATCCGGCAGGTACTACAATAGATGTTACGATAAAACGTGCGGATGGTGACCAGTATAGAGAAGAAAAGGTCACAGTCACACTTGGAAGTAAAGAAAATCAAAATTCATAAAATACAGAATAAAGAGAGCCATTTATCAGACTCTCTTTATTTATAAGAATGAACATCTGTAAAGGAGTAATATATGTCAGAAATGGATAAAGAATACGAAGAAATCTGTTATTTATGTCACAGACCGGAGCACACAGCAGGAAAAATGTTTAAATTACCAAATGATATCTGTGTCTGCGCAGACTGTATGCATAAAACCATGGATACCATGTCTTCCATGGATTATCAGAATATTTTGCGTGATCTGACAGTCAACCCTGCTGCGTCTGTGGAGACTTCCTCTGAGTCAAAGGATGATGAAAAAGAAGAGGAAGAAACACCAAAAACAGATAATCCGAGTAAAATACCCAATATCAGTTTCTTAAATCTGGCAGACTTACAGAATATGATGGGAACCGGATCCAGACAGAAGGTAAAGAAAAAGAAGAATGACGGAGAAAAAGCAAAACCGATTATTGATATTAAGAATATTCCTCAGCCACATAAAATAAAGGCAAGTCTGGATGAATATGTGATTGGCCAGGAGCACGCCAAAAAAGTAATTTCAGTAGCTATTTATAATCATTATAAACGAGTGGCAGCCGAAGCAGAGGACATGGGGCTTAGTGAAAATCTGGCTAAGGTCGAAATCGATAAATCGAATATGCTGATGATCGGACCAACCGGTTGTGGTAAGACATATCTGATAAAAACACTTGCAAAATTATTGGATGTTCCATTGGCAATTTCAGATGCAACATCGCTTACAGAGGCAGGTTATATCGGTGATGATATAGAAAGTGTTTTATCAAAACTGCTGGCAGCAGCAGATAATGATGTAGATCGTGCAGAGCAAGGCATTATTTTTATTGATGAAATTGATAAGCTGGCAAAGAAAAAGGATACACATTCCAGAGATGTCAGCGGTGAGAGTGTACAGCAGGGGTTATTGAAGCTGTTAGAGGGTAGTGAGGTAGAAGTTCCTGTAGGTGCTACAAGTAAAAATGCAATGGTACCTTTAACAACTATTAATACAAAAAATATTCTGTTTATATGCGGTGGTGCTTTCCCGGATCTGGATGAAGTGATCAAGCAAAGATTGAGAAAAAAGACATCGATAGGCTTTAATGCTGAACTTAAGGATACATTAGATAAACGTAAGGATATTTTACGTGAAGTGAAGGTCGAGGACATTAAGAAATTCGGTATGATTCCGGAATTTATTGGACGACTTCCCATGATTTTTACCCTGGAAGGACTCAATGAAGAAATGATGGTTGAAATATTGAGTAAGCCGAAGGATGCAATTTTAAAACAATATCAGAAGCTGCTTGCATTTGATGAAGTCAAATTGGAATTTGATGATGATGCACTGGAAGCAATTGCGAAGAAGGCATTGGAGCAGGACACCGGAGCCAGAGCACTGCGTTCGATCATCGAAGAATTTATGCTTGATATTATGTATGAGATTCCAAAGGATGATTCGATCGGAAGAGTGACAATCACAAAAGCGTATGTAGAAGGAACAGGCGGACCGATTATTGATCTGAGAAGCAGCGACGCTTCTTTTACGGATCGAGATACAATGAAGGTACTTCCTGTTAATAATGAGAGCATCGGAGCTGTATAACAAATTAATGTAACGAATAAAGACCCTGGAGCATATGATATAGCAATCATATTCCAGGGTTTTTTTATGGAGCTTAATAATTTATCAATATGTCAGGAATTTATCATTTCAGAAGAATATGCTGATTTCTTTACAGATTTTGTTTCAAACAGACCACTTGCGACATTAGGAGAAACAGAAACATGCATTGAGACAATTACAAATGAATACGGAATCGTACATGCAGCTCTTGATGAAATTCCACCTGTCAATTTTGAAAACTATTCATACTCGCTAATCCCGAATTTATATGCATTGGTTGCCGATTTTTCAGTAACAGGAGATGTATCACAGGAGGAGAGTGGGATTGAACAATTAAAGGATTCGCCTTTGTCACTTAGTGGAAGAGGTGTCATGATCGGATATCTGGATACTGGTATTGATATATCAAATGATGCCTTTCGTTATTCTGATGGCAGTACCAAAATAGTAGGTATTTGGGATCAGACTGTGTATACGGGCACTCCGCCGGAGGGGTTTTTATATGGAAGTGAATTTCGAAGAGAAGATATCAATCAGGCGCTGCAGACAGATGAAGGCAGGCGCCTCTTTCCAAGCAAGGATGAAATTGGTCATGGAACAGCGATAGCAGGGACCAGATCAGCAGACAATGCGATGATCGCAATGGTGAAACTGAAACCTGCTAAAAACTATTTAAAGAGATTGTATCGGATTGATGAATCTTCTCCATTGTATCAGGAAACGGATATGCTGATGGCAGTTAAGTATTTGGATCAGCTGGCAACATTTTTAGGTGTACCTCTTGTTATTTGTATCGGACTCGGAAGCAATATGGGAGATCATCAGGGAACAACAGTCCTCTCTTACTTTTTAAATCAGATAGCGGATAAAGATAATCGAGAGATTATTGTTGCCGGTGGAAATGAAGGAAATGCAAGACATCATTACGAAGGAGTTGCAGGGGTACAAAGTCAGGATGAAATTGAAATAAAGGTAGGGGAAAACGAAACAGGGATGATGATCGAATTATGGGCGCAGAGTCCAGATGTTTTTAGTGTTGCCATACGCTCTCCGGGTGGAGAACGCATACCAAGAATACCGATCACAAACCGTGAATCAAAAGAATACGGATTTGTCTTTGAACGAAGCAGAGTGACAATTGACTATCTGGTGAATGAAATCAGTGCCGGGAATGAGTTGATCATTCTGCGTTTTGAAAAACCGACCCCGGGCATATGGACCATCTACACCTACCAGAATAATGAGGATGAGGCGCTTGTATATGGGACTTATCATATGTGGCTTCCTTGCAGAGGAATGATTTCTGATGAAACTTACTTTCTGGAATCGAATCAGAATGTTACCCTGACAGAACCTTCATTAGGAGCTGATGTGATCAGCGTTAGTACGTATCAGGCACAAAATGGGAGTTTTTATGTTGATTCAGGAAGGGGATATAGTAGATTAGGCAGAATCAAACCAGACATTGCAGCACCGGGAGTGGATGTAGAAACTGCAATAGGGCGGACAACCGGCTCTTGCATGGCGGCAGCCTTGACCGCAGGTGCAGTAGCACTTTTTTTTGAATGGGCAGTGACGCTTGGAAATCTGCCTGAGGTCAGAAAAGGTGAGGTAAAGTTTAATCTGATCAATGGAGCAGTCAGAGATAATGATCTGACTTACCCAAATCGAATGTGGGGATATGGGAAACTCAATATATTTGATTCCATTGCAAAAATCATCAGATGAAGAAGCTATTGTTACCGCCTAAAAATGGAAAGCAGAAAAGCGCCTAGGAATATAAACATATCGGCAAGATTAAAGACAATATTGCGGAGTCGTTTACACTTCGTATTGAAATAAAAGTAATCAACAACGAAGCCTTTTTTGACGCGGTCAAAAGTGTTACTCCATGCACCGCTGAGTAAGAAAATAAATGCAAGTTGACACATAAAAGGCTGCACTTTTTTTTGTCTGCCTGTGAACAGGTATATGCTTAAGCATGATAGAAAAGCAGATAAGCCGACAGAGAGTGCAGCCACGATTTTCTTATGTTTTTCCAATATATTCAGTGCGACGCCATCATTATGATATCTGGTTAGTATTACATGATTATGAAGAATACTCTTTTCTTCATGTAATTCCATTTTCTGCTCTATGTTGTGTTTGATGATTTGATCACCTAAAAATAAAGCTACGCCTGAAAAGATCTGATACATGTTGTTCCTCCATTGATCATTGAATGATTTCTTCAATCATACTTTATTTACAGGATGTTTGCTATAGATAAAAAATGTTTTTTTTCTAAAATGATTGACAAGCAGGAAAAAGAAGGTTATAATTCAATTCATAATAAACCTAGTTAGTTACTAGGAAATATAAAAGGAGAAGATCGAAAATGGAGAACATAAGGAAATCAGCAATTGAATTGATCGGACATACTCCGTTGATGGAGCTTACAAATTATGAAAAAAAGCATCAGACAGAGGCAAGAATTGTTGCTAAGCTAGAATATTTAAATCCGGCAGGCAGTGTAAAAGATCGAGTTGCGCTTGCAATGATTGAGGATGCAGAGGCAAAAGGACTGATCAAACCAGGAGCTACGTTGATCGAGCCTACATCGGGAAATACAGGAATCGGATTAGCAAGTGTCGCTGCAAGCAAAGGCTATCATGCCATTTTGACAATGCCGGAGACGATGAGTGTTGAACGTCGAAATTTATTAAAAGCTTATGGTGCAACGGTTGTATTGACAGATGGAAGCAAAGGAATGAAGGGAGCAATCGAGAAAGCAGAGGAACTCATTAAGGATATTCCGAACTCAATTATTCTGGGCCAGTTTGATAATCAGGCAAATCCTGCAATGCATGAAAGAACAACCGGACCGGAAATATGGGATGATACAGATGGCAAAGTGGATATCTTCGTAGCTGGTGTCGGAACCGGTGGTACTCTTTCAGGTGTCGGTGCATATTTAAAAAATAAAAATCCGAATGTGAAGGTAATTGCTATGGAACCGGCTGGATCCCCGGTATTATCAAAAGGAACTTCGGGTATTCATAAAATTCAAGGAATTGGAGCAGGATTTATTCCGGCTACATTGAATACCGGTATTTATGATGAGATTATAACTGTTGAAAATGATGACGCTTTCTCAACCGGAAAGGAAATTGCAGTGACAGAGGGTATTTTAGTCGGCATTTCATCGGGAGCTGCGATATGGGCGGCGAAGGAACTGGCGCTGCGCCCGGAAAATGCAGAAAAACTGATTGTTGTCCTTCTTCCTGACACAGGGGATCGGTATTTGTCGACACCAATGTTTAGTGAAGAGTAAGCGGTACGGCTGATCTCCCGCATATCCTATTGACATGGTATGAAATGATTGATATAATAATTCACGGATGTAAGTATCCGTGAATTATTTTAATGTGTGCACTTTTGCAGATGTGAAAGGATGATGATAGATGAAGATTTCAACGAAGGGAAGATATGCGGTACGTGTTATGCTGGATCTTGCGGTTCATAATACAGGAGAATATATCAAAGTGAAGCAGATCGCAGAACGTCAGGAAATTTCTGAAAAGTATCTGGAACAGATCATTTCGGTATTAAATAAAGCAGGTTATGTACGTAGTGTACGCGGAGCGCAGGGAGGCTATCGCTTAACAAAAGATCCATCTGAATATACGGTTGGGATGATCCTGCGTCTGACTGAAGGAAGTTTATCACCGGTGGCGTGTCTGGATGCAGAAGAAAATGAGTGTGAGCGGTGTGACACCTGTGATACACTTGCAGTGTGGAAACAGCTTGAAGAAGCTATCAATAATGTAGTCGATCATGTGACGATTGCAGATCTTTTAGAGAAACAGCAGGAGAGGTTAGGTAGCCAGTATGTTATTTAATTCATTGGCATTTGCTTTTTTTATGCCACTTGTATTTTTTCTATATTGGGCATTGCCGCATAAGCTGCGCTGGATGATGTTGCTGATTGCAAATGCAATGTTTTATATGAGCTGGGAACCAAAATATTTGCTTGTGATTGTTGCGATGACAATCGTGTCTTATTTATGTGCACGCTTGATGGAAAAGAGCAAAAACGGCAAACAAAAGAAAGTGATACTGATAGTTGGAATTCTCTTAACGCTGGCATCACTTTTGTTCTTTAAATACACAAATTTTACACTTTCATCGATTGGACAGATTTTAAAGATGTGTTCTGTTCCAGTAGGCGAATATACTTTAAAGCTGATGATGCCAATCGGTATTTCTTTTTATACCTTTCAGATGGTTGGATATCTGGCTGATGTATATAAAGGAAAAATTACAGCACAACATCACATTGGAAAATATGCACTGTTTGTTTCTTTTTTTCCGAACATTCTGTCAGGACCAATCGAGCGTGCAGGAAATATGTTTGTGCAGTTTGATGAAGAGAAGACTTTTGATTATCAGGAAACCGTATATGGATTAAGATTAATATTGCTTGGTTTTTTAAAGAAAATGGTATTTGCAGACTCTATGTCTAAATATGTGGATCAGATCTTTGATCATGCCACGCAGTATCAGGGGTTAGGATTGATCATTGCCATTATTTTATTTACATTTCAAATTTATTGTGACTTTTCCGGATATTCAGACATCGCGATCGGTGTTGCAAGACTACTTGGCATTCAATTAATGACGAACTTTAAGCAGCCTTACTATGCAGGGTCAGTCAAAGAATTTTGGAGCAGATGGCATATCTCTCTTTCTTCCTGGTTTCGGGACTATGTGTATATTCCACTTGGAGGCAATCGTGTTTCAAAGGCTCGAAGAAACCTGAATCTGATGATTACATTTTTGGCCAGTGGACTTTGGCATGGAGCAAATTGGACCTATGTACTTTGGGGCGGTATTCATGGAATATATCAGATCGTGGAGAATACAGTTACAGAATTGATTCATGGAAAAGGCAAGAAACCATCAACATCAGTGTTCAATAGATTGTTACACGTACTTTTGACTTTTATTCTGGTATCCTTTGCGTGGATGTTCTTTCGGGCAAATTCTATATCGGATGCCTGGTATATTATGACACATATGTTCTCTGGATTTGATTGGAACCAGGCCATGGCAGATACTACAATGAGCTATTTATCCATAGCAAAGACATCTGCCGCCATCCTGTTTTTAGTTGTATTTGATTTCTTTCAGCAGAAAAGAGATCTGCTAAAGGATATGGATCGATTAAAACTACCTGTCCGTTGGCTGATTTATGTGTTGTTTACTGTGATTGTAATCGTATTGAGTTTACATAATGGAGTGAAACAAGAGTTTATTTACTTTAAATTTTAGTTTAGAATGGATGAAACTATGAAAAAATTAGTTACAAAGCTGATCGTCTTTTTATTAATTTTAGGATTGATTTTCATTCCGGTTAACGTCATCATTGATCCTTATAATATTTTTCATTATGAGGAACCTAGAAATAATGGAGTGGAGCCAAATAAAAATTTTATCAAGACTAAGTATGTGATCCATAATCAGGATAAATTTGATTCCTTGGTGTTTGGGTCTTCACGTGCGGGTTTTTTTAATGTGAGTAAGCTGACTGATGGTGTTTATTATGATATGGCAAGCTCTGAGGCACTGCCGGCTGAGCATGTCAGAACATTAAACATATTGATCCAGCATGGATTTATCCCAAAGAATGTAATCATGCTGATAGATGACATCACCTGCTTTGTTGATCCTAAGATGCATGAACGCATTTTGTATAGAGTACCATATCCGGATCAGGATATTCTTTCACAGTTATCATTTTATGCCAGATATTGTGATCTGATCACGACCTATGAGGCACTAGAAGTAATCAAGGAAGAGAATCCGGTAGATCCCGATTTTCTGGAGCGTTATCAGACAACAGGAACTGAAAATTTAGAAATTACTTCTGAGTTTGACGGAACAAATGCAGTTGGCTATTGGGCAGATTATTATGAGCTTCGGACAGATGAGGCAATCAGTGATATTCAGGATATGATTGATTTATGTAACCAATATGATATTCATCTTACCATCATGACCAATCCTTTGTATCATAAGACATACGCCAGAGCTGTTGAAAGCGGGTATTTAGAATTCATTGAACGTCTATCTGAAACTACGGATTTCTATAATTTTAGTGGAATCAATCATGTGACGATAGAGGATCGATGCTATTATGAAGCTAGTCATTATACAGCTCAGGTCAGTGAATGGATGATCTCAGCAGCATTTCAAGATGAAATTGATCCGGTGGTAAAGGCACAGGGCTTTGGCGTTCATGTAACGCAGGAAAACAGAGAAGAATTTATCTCCTTACTAAAAGAACAGGCACGGGAGAAGGGAATCAGGATTTATGGAGAATAAACGCTATTTATTATTAGTTCCAATTCCATTGATCGCATCGTTCTTACTGCAGGTACTTGCCGGCGGTATCTATTCATTTGCCCTAAAAAAGTTTCTAATACCAGAAGATCATGCAGGATCTGCATCTGTGCTACTCTTTATCATTGGTCTGCTGTGTACAGCTTTTTTTACCTATGCTTAT